>CAZIMI010000007.1:0-20700 GCA_964540325.1 uncultured Methanosarcinales archaeon
TTTACTTTCTCCATCAATATTAATCGTTCTTTCAAACGCAATTCCACTACCACATAACGGACAATAAGTAATTAAGATCGGATTACCCGCAATGTTATCGTTAACAATCTCGTGCCAAACCAAGATTTGTAAAGGATAAACTCGCTTTATTTCTTTGTAAATTATCGCCAATACTAATTCATTATCTTCAATCCACTCATCAGCTTCTTCTAAAGAAACATATTTTGGATTGTCCAAACTAGGGATTCCGTCCATTGGCGGACCTCCCGAAAGAATTTTGTTAGGATTGACTAAATATTTCACTTCAGAATCCGTAATCATTATTTCTTCATTCGAATCTTCAGAAACTTCTTCCATAGGAATTTCTACGTAAATTTCTTTGTTAATATCGCTGTCAGTCAAATCTTCAGTTACCTCTTCTGTACAACCGAATAAGAATAAAGTAGCAATAACTAAAAATATTATTCTTTTCATTCTTCTATCCTCCATTTTTAATTTAACCACCAAATATCTTAAACACAAATATCAAATAATACAACGAGATTAACAACATAATCAATCCTGCAATAAGATTAATCACTTTCTTTCTCATTGTTAAGAAACTAATAATTTCTTTACTTTTCGCAGCCGAAATAAATGCAAATATCAATAAAGGTAATCCCATTCCAAAACCAAATATTGCAAAGTTAAGCAAGTTAACAATAAACTCTGTAATGGAAGTGCTAACTGCAAATAATACTGCAAGAGAAGCAGGATTGCACGGCAAAACTATTGCTCCAAAGAATAATCCAAAAATTAAACTGCTAACGTAAGGGTTCTTTTTAACGGGAGAATGTAACTTTGGCAGAAACCTGCCTAAATCAAAATTAAAGATTAGCAATAAACTAATCACTCCTAGAATACCAAAAGCTATTGGTGAAATTATTCCGATTGCTTTAGTAAGAGATTCCTGTAAAAAAAAAGTAAATATTAACCCAAACAAGAACATAGAAAGAATGACCCCTAAAGTTATGATTACACCAAACATTATAATTTTTTTCTTATTCCCAGTTTCTTCATTTTCAACCGAAGAAACCTGTCCAGCAAGATAAGATAAAAATCCAGGATAAAGCGGAAGTACACACACCGCCCCAATAGGAGCAAATAGTCCTGCTAAAAAACTTATCCAAAGATTTGTTAGGAAACTTATCATTTTAACACCCCTTAGCTATTTCTTCTTTCAATTCCTGAGCAGATTTTACTCCTTTTTCCAATAATCTTGCACTTTGATCTTCACAAACTAAAATTACCGGTGCACTTGGCGCATTAACAATCCCAATACCAAACTCTTCAATCAGTTTTTTAGTAACTTCTTTTGGTGAAACTGAAAAAATCCAATCTAATTCATTACTCAACGCGTGTTCTTTAAGTAACTCTACATCTTCATTAGGATCGGTATCAAGAGAAATATGAATAATTGCATCGCCCTCGCTTTCTAACAATTCTTTCATTTTTAACTGCTGCTTTAAACATGTTGGACACCAGACAGCAAAACTTTCTACCAGGATAGGTTTTCCTTCATAATCTTTAATTTGATAGGTCTCACCAGTTAAAACATCAACCAAATCTTCACATTTCCAATCGGGACAAGATTTAACATTTTCTAATTCTTCTTCTAACTGTTCTTGTTTCTCCATCGCAACCTCTTCAATCTCTTCTTCAGTCATTTCTTTTTCATCAGAAGTTTCAATTGCATCTAATTCAATATCAATTTCCTGACCATTAGTATCTGTACAACCAATAAGAAATAAAACAACAACCATGAATAAAATAGTAAAACTAGTTTTCTTAAACATAAGTATCACCTCTTATTTGATAATATAAACATTTAATCATTAATAAACCTTACCCACCACTGCATAAAAATATAGAAAATATTATTAACCATCAAATTTTACGAAAGATATGGACTTTTTCAACCAAACAATACCATTAATTGCAAGATACTTAATTGCTTTAGTCTTAATTATCGGAGGAATGTTAAAACTTTTAGACCTGAAAGGTTTCTTTTTCATCGTAGTCAAATATAATATTATTAAAGGAAAACTAGCCAAAACTTTTGCTTATAGTTTGCCTTTTATCGAAATAATTACTGGAATTTTATTATTATTAAATTTGTTTTTACCTTTTAGCTCATTTATTTCTTTAATATTAATTACTTCAGCTAGTTTAGGAGTGATTTACGCTTACGTCAAAAACAACCGTTTGGACAACTGTGGTTGTTATGGAACAAAAATTAAGATAAAGATTAATCTCAGAAAAATAATTGAAAATTTAATTCTTATCTTAATTAATTTTTACTTACTCCTATCTGCCATTTACATTTCATAAAAAAGTTTATTAACCCCAAAATATTTCTAAGTTAAGTGATAGATCAATATTACTTACCCGTACTACTTGCAGTAATCATTTCTTTTGCACATTATTATAGCCGTAAGTTTAGTATTAAACATAAAGAATACTCAAGAAAGATTATTTCCTTTTCAGCGGGAGTATCAATAACTTATGTTTTATTAGAACTATTTCCTAATTTTACTGAAGCAGCCATCTCATTAAGCCAATTCATTTACATTTCTATCCCACTAGGCTTTATTATCCACCATGTTATCGAAAAAGAAATATACAAACACAATTCCAAAGTAGAATTAATTAAAATGCTTTCTTTAGAAGAAACAGTTTTCTCATTTGTTTATCATATCATTATCGGGATTATCCTAGTTACTTTCGCCAGAGGAAGTGCTACCCAGGCAATACTTTTCTCTATCCCTATGATCTCTTATACTTTCTTAAGTAATCTTCCAGCAAATCCACATCCGCTAAAGATTAAAGCTATTTTTCTTTCTTCAGCAACATTGATTGGAACAGCAATTGCAGTTATTTGGAAAAACATTCCAAAAGAAGTAGAATTCTCACTGATTGGAATTGCAATTGGAGTACTACTTTACACAATCATTAGACACCATATTCCGTTCGGAAAGAAAGGCCACATTGGCTATTTTACCCTTAGTTTTATTCTTTATACCCTGCTAATAATTGCTAGTTGGTATTTTTAACAGAATTCATCAACCCTTTAATCCTTTCCTTAGGATTCTCTGCTTTAGTAACATAACTTCCAGAAACAAAAAAATCCGCACCCGCTTTGACCGCTTTCTTGATTGTTTTGGGATTCATTCCACCATCAACAATCACTTTAAGTTTAGGATTGATTTTCTTAATTTTTTTTATCTTCTTCAACGGCGCAGATAAGAACTTAGCACCATAAAAACCAGGATGTACAGTAAGAACTAAAACATAATCTAAATCCAACAAATAATCTTTTATTTCCTTAACTTTCGTTTCTGGTTTTAAAGCCAAACCCACTTTTTTCTTTTTTTGCTTTATTTCGTAAATAAACTTTCCCAAACCATCAATAACTTCCGGATGAACAATAATCGTTTTAATATTTTTCTTTAAACATTTCTTGATCCACTTACTGGGATGATTAACCATTAAATGAACATTATAATTAAAATCGTTCTTTAATCTAAAATCAAAGTTCATCGCTTTGTTCTTAGCAAACTTACCATCAACCACATCCAGGTGTAGTTCTTTAACAACCCCTTTCAATTTCTTTAAATCAAGATCTAACTCTTTCTGATTCTTTGCCATAACTGAAGGCAATATTTTTTGTCTCATTATCATTATAAATCATCCTGTAAATATAAACTTAACCATACTTCAAACAAACTCCTTTATTAAAACCAACAAAATTATTAATAGTTTCACAAAGCAATTTCTCATTTACCGGACCCAATTCAAAAGGGACATTAATCTTTCTCATCCCGCTGGAATAAGTTGACCTGTAAAGATTTTTCTGCCGACCACAACCAAGGAAACAGTTAACTTCCAAATTAAAATCATTGTCAATAGGTTTACAATCAACAATTCCGAGTTTACCACAACCATTTCCCAATTCACTTTTCCATGGTGCGTTAACTAAACAATCATTATAAGATTCAGTTGTTTCCTGACAAGAATATTCTTCATCATTATCTCCGGAAAAACATTTTACATGCGGAGAATAATAACATTGTTCATTCAAAGTTTGATCACTAACCGAATCAGTAGTATATTCATCTACCAACCCCCCAAAAGAATGCACAAACTCATGAATCACATCAGCAGATCTAGAAGTTTTAGGATCATAAAAAGTGTAAGCATATTTATATTGACCATAACTTAAATCATCACCATTTTCTAGTTTGTCTGCACTATTATAAATTATCAAGTTAAATTGGTTTGGTTTCTTACACGAACCTAAAAGCAAATAACCTTTTTTAAGTTCTTTAGCAATCTCAACCCCATTAAAATATTCAGGTAACTTAACATCTTTAATATTTTCCGCAGAAACATACCAAACATCAAACAACTCTTTGTTAGATTTAAACGGCTCAACTGAGAAAATCCCTGCAAACTGGTCTTTGTAATCTATTACTTTCTCAAGAATCTCTTTCTCATCACCATAACCAACGGCGGTAACCACAATATTAATTCTTGCACTTTCCTGTGAAGAGGAAAAATATTCACAGTTTTGGCCAGTTTCTTCAGCCACAATCAGTTGATTATCTAACTTTACAATTTTACCAATATTATTCTTGCTTAGATAAGAAACATTCAAATCAAAACTTCCGACCTCAGAAACTATTCCCAAACCTCCATAAAAGCCGTCTCTAGCTAAACCATCTCTATGAAAACCATCATCAAACAATTGGAAAGATTTCTTTCCCACAATAACCTGAACGCTGTTAACATTTTCTTCTAAACCACCTACAAAAAAGTTCACTTCATCTTCTAAAGTGGCAATCCTTGGAATTACATTCAAAAATGTTTTCTTAGGAAAAATAATTACCTCTTCACCTAAATCCTCGGATAAAGCCAATTTGTCTTTCTCTTCTAAACATCTTCCTTGTACACAACCAAAAGGACAAACATAATTCTCAAAACCAACTTCGTAAGAACCAATACAATGCAATTCCCCCAAAACATTCCCCGGGTAACATGCATCTTCTAAAACGTCTTTGTTTCCCGTTTTGTCAGTAATTTCTATTTCCCCCGTATCAAAAAAATTCTTCCCACCATCAGAATCTGTACAAGAGGAAAGTGGAACACAAGCGTTCTTAAAACAACCAGAAATGCAAAGATTGTTTATCAAAACGGGCTTTTCATTTTCACAACTAAAAACTAAAAACTCTTTGCTATCCTCATAACCAGAAAAACGATTCTTACAGCCCTCAGTTATTTGATAAGATTTGGTAAATTGAGTTTCAGTTAGTGTCCCGAAGACCCCTTCCTCAGTTTCAAAACAAGCATTCCATTGAACATCATTTTCTGAGATTGCTTTTATTAATTCTGTTTCAGAAATCTCTTTCTGACAGGAGGTTAAAATGGTTAATAAAAATAATAAGAGCAGTAGTTGAATTTTCATTTTATTTTGTTAAATTTGAGATTACTCTAACAAACATACTAAATGATAGGGCAGTAATTGTGAGTCCCCAATCAATTGATTGAAAACAATTAGTATTAACAGCGTTAATCAAAACAAAAATTATGACTAAACTAGTAATTATATCACTGATCCACTCTAATAACAGATTATATTTCATCTTAGACAATACTTAAAGATCTTAAAAGACCATAAATAGCAACCAGTATTCCAATAATTCCAACTACCAAAGCAATTATGTTTAATATTTTTTTTGTATTTTTTTTCATTTTAATTATTCCGCCCTCTCTATCTTTTTAATCTTGTTTAATCTTCTAACATGCCTTTCTTCTCCTGAGAAAGGAGTGTTCAAAAAAACTTCTAACATTTTTGTAATCTTGTAATAGTCGCCAAACCATCCAGATAAGCAAATAATGTTCGCATCATTATGTTCCCTAGCAAGCCTTGCAGTCTTCAAAGAAAATGGCGTTACTGCTCTTGCTCTTTTAACTTTATTTGCAGCAATACAAACACCTTCCGCAGAACCACACAATAATACTCCTAAAGTTTTCTCTTTAACAACCTTTCTGGCCATTTTCTCAGCAAAATCTGGATAATCATCAGTTACATCTAAAACTTTATTGCCTAGGTCTTGATAATTAATCTTTTTCTGTTTTAACCATTTTTTTATTTGTTCTTTTAATTTAAACCCAGCATGGTCACTGCCAATGTAAACTTTTTTCTTTTGCTTCAGCTTCTCTTTTTCAAAAATATTTACAAAATGTAAATAATTATCTCTAATCTTGTTAATTACTTGCGATTTACTAATCTTTTTATTCTGATAATCTAACAAAACTTGCTTAAATACAGTTCTCCCCACCGCAAAACCAATTACCGCTTCAACTTTTGCTCCCACCTTAATCCATTGTTCAGTTTTCTTTTGGTTTTCCCCTCTACCAAGAACAACAATTCTCGCTTGTGGATTAAAAGAAGTTACTTGATTGGCAACTTGTTGCATTAATTCTTTTTTATACAATCCTTCCAACTTCCAAATTTCCGGATTAACACCTGCCTGTTGTAACTCATAAATCGCTTTTATCATCAATCTAGCCCTAATTTTATGATCAAAAGCAGTTTTAGTTTTATATTTCCTTAACTGTTTTTCAGTTGGAATTTCCAACACTTCTAATAAAAATTTAATTTTCCTCTTTTTCAAATATTGAGTCAGTTCAGCCAATCTCTTCGCCTGCCGTTTATTCATCGCTTTATTTCCCGCAGGGTTATAACGCAACAAAACCTTCGCATAACTTGGGTTGAAATAATTTAATCTTTTTCTATAATCCTTCCGGTCAAAGAAAAACTCTTTCTGGCCAGATTTCTCTAAAGTGTAACAAGTAATTATTCCTTTCTTTTTTGCATCCAATAAGATTTCTTTACCATAGGTTTCGTCAACAAGAATTCCCGCATCCTCTTTACCCAATTTTGCTTTCTTAAAAGCAGTATAAATCATCTTCTTGTAACTTTTAATCTTCTTAATATCTCTCACAGTTAACGGATCTTTCACTCCTAAAATCCTCTTAAAACTACCGCGATGGTCAAATGGAAGGATGTATAGTTTGTTCATCGCTTAACCACCTTCATCCTATATCTCTTTATCATTTGCTTAGCTTCCTTTTCGTTAAGTAGCCCATTTTTCGTTCCAATTGACTGAATCACAGATAAGGAATTAGCTACACCCAACTTTAAAGCATCTTCAAAACCATATTTCTTAATCATCCCTGCCAGTAACCCAGAAGTGAACGCATCTCCTGAACCGGCAGTATGTACTGTTTTAATATCTGTAGGCAATATTGAATAAAAACTGTCTTCATGAAAAGCGTAAATCCTTTTTTTTCCATTAGTGATAACAATTGTTTCCGGTCCAAGTTCATATAATCCCATTAACAAATCTTTGTAAGAACTGGTTTTTGTTTTCAGTAAAGCTTGTGCTTCTTCTTTATTTAACACTAAAACAGTCGTTGCTTTCAATACAAACCTCAAATATTTCTTACCTTTCTTCGCTAAATATAAAGAAGGATTAAACAATAAGTTGATTTTTTTCTTTTTAGCATAAACAACAATCTCTTTAGCAGTCTGAAAAGATTTGCCCATTAAACTAGCCAAGTAAATCCATTTTGCTTTTAACTGCGATTTCTTGAAATCGTTAACACTTAAATCACGAGAAGCGCCTTTATGTACATAAATAATTCTATCCCTATCTTTGTGTGGACAGGAAATTAAAGTTGAAAAATCAGTATTCCTTTTACTATGACGCAAACAAATATTTTTCAATTTATACTGCTGCAATTCGTTCAAAATAAATTCTGCATCATGATCGTTTCCTAATTTAGATAACAATTTTACTTTTAACCCCAGTTTTGATAAAGCTGCTGCAGAGTTCGTAGAACCGCCACCAGAATGTTTCTCCATATGCTTTACTAAAACTTTATCACCCAACTTAACAGATTTTAAAGAACTATCAGTAGTTAAGAAATTATCTAAAGTAGCCGAACCTACACAAAGCACGTCATATCTCTTTATCAATTTCTATCTACCTCTTTTTGTTTAAGATAAAGAATACTTTATTGTTTATATTAGTTTCTACTCTTTCAACATCTCTAAAATCTTCTTACCAAACTCTTCTGCAGCAGGAGGACCATTGGCTGTAATAATCTTTCCATCAACTACAACAGGTTCATCTACAAAAGTAGCACCATTCTTTACTAATATTTCTGCTTGTTTCCCATCCTGATTCCAAACAGTAGCTTTCTTTCCTTCCAAAACATCGGCGTAAGCAAGAATCGTTGGCGCAATACAAATCGCTCCTAAAATCTTCCCACGATTAATCGCTTCCTGAGCAGTTAAGTGTGCCTGTACATCCTGTTGATAATTAACAGCACCCGCACCGCCAATAAAAACAATTGCATCGTACTCTGAAACATTTACTTCGGCAATAGCAACAGTTGCTTCCGTTTCTGCTCCAAAAGCACCATGACAAATTCCTACTTGTTTGGAAGCAGTTATTACTTCAATGCCGGCATCTTCCAAAACCTTCTTCGAAGCCCCATATTCATGATCCTGATAATCTTTCTGTGCAATAATAAACAATGCTTTCATTTTTCCACCTCAAATCTTTCCTTCCTTAACCAATTCCACAAACTTCTCAAAACTGCGGTCATAACTGGCCTCTCCCTCTTTATCAAAGTAGCAACCAGGTAATTCTCTGTTAGCTAAATGATGCCTAATACATTCGCAGCAAATCCCTTTGCGAGGACAACCAGGATAAGTGCATTTGCAGTTTTCTAGGTTTTCTTCTTTTTTACATTCCACTATTATAACCTCAAACTAATCCCATAAATTCTTCACGAGTAAGTCCAGCTTGTCTAATAATTGCTCTTAATGTACCTTTAGCGACTTCTTTGTGATTAGGAACTGTCAATCTGCGATAAGGTTCTTTATTTTGCCTTAAAATAACATGGCTTCCAGTTTGGTGGTCTATCCCATATCCTAATTTTGTTAATGCTTTAATAATTTTTAAACCAGAAATAATTGGTAATTTAGGCATGAACTTCCACCATTTCTTCCTCAATTACTGGAGGAATTGGTTCATTATGTTTCTTTAAACTGAAAAGGTAACCTTCTATTGCATCTTTAATATTCTTTACAGCCTCTACTCTAGTTTTACCTTGAGAGATACATCCCGGCAAAGTAGAGCATTCAGCCACAAAAATGCCGTCTTCGTCCTGTTCTATTTTTACCCTAAATTTCATTTCCAAATCACCATTCTCTCAAAATACAGGATTATTTAAATAATTTTCCGTTACATTTATTTACCCAAAACTATTTCTACAACAAAAAGAGGTCAGATGTTACCAGAAATAATCACATTAATCATTGGAGTAATCCTAATCTTAATCATAGCAGAGATTGCAGTCAGAAATTCCATTAAGTTAGCACATCATTTTAACTGGAGCGGAACATTTATCGGACTAACCATCCTCTCAATTGGCACTTCTATTCCTGAAATCATGGCGGCGATTGTTGGCAGTATTGATATTCTAAAACAACCAAGCTTGATGAACACCATCTCCGGGTTGATTGTCGGAACAAATGTTGGTTCAGACATTTTCCAGCAAAGTTTTATTCTTGCTGTTGTCGGTTTAATCGGAACAATTGTAGTTGTCAAAAAAAATATCATTTCTGAAGTAGGTGCTTTAATTGCCGGCGCAGTTTTAATGTGGATTATGACTATCGGCGGTTTTATCAACAGATTTGAAGGGTTTATCATGTTTGCTGCCTACATTGGCTATTTATTTTACTTAAAGAAAAGACAAGAAAAAAGGAAAAATGAAGAACTGAATATTAAACATGTTGTTCATAATGGGATTAAAAAGAAAAAACTGCCAAACTGGAGACTTATTTTTAATATTGTAACAATCATCGTTGCTTTTACAATTATGGCTTTTGCTGCTAATAAAGTTATTCAAGCTTCCACAGTTTTAGTTTCACAATTATCAATCAGTGCATCTTTCTTTGGAGTGCTTTTGTTAGGAATCGCTTCTGCTTTGCCAGAACTAACTACTGCTTTAGTAGCTGTCTTTAAACATAAAAAAGGCATCTCTGCCGGAGTGTTAATCGGCAGCAATGTTACTAATCCTTTGATGGGTCTAGGATTAGGAGCAATGATCTCCGGTTATGCCATTCCTAAAGTAACTATGTTTTATGATTTACCGGCAAAGATTCTAATCGGAGCACTAGTTTTCTATTTCTTATGGCGAAACGAAAAATTGAATAAATGGGAAGCATTTGTTTTGATTGCTATTTTCATTATTTACTTAGTGTTAAGAAATCTGTTGTTTCCAGTTGATTTTTGATTTCTAAACTTTAATTGGATTTAGGAAAAATATATAAAACACCCATGATATTACCATTTTTATAATGAAATTGGAAACAATGGCGCATGGCATGGGTTTTGATTACCTGTTAAAAGGATTTGGATTTCTTGCAACAGCAAACGGTAAAGTTAGTGTTGTATCTCCTGATCTTAGCTCACAACATCTAAGAAGATTAGCTGAGACGGGATTAGCTGATTGCTTTTATCACCCTGAACATTTTGAGGCAGTGATGATAAGAAGAAGATTAGAGAATTTTCCATTTGCTTTTCATTATATTTCTGATCAAAGAACCCGCTCTACAAAAAGGAAAAAAGGATTAAAAATATTAGAGGAACATGCTAATAGCTTATCTGCAAGATTTCTGAAAGTTGATAGGGAGGATGTGCAACATTTCCAGGCGTTAAGTGCTAGGCTGAATCCTGATAAATTAGTAAGATATCTTGAAAGTGAAGCGGAGCAAGGTCAACAAAGCCAAGTTAGCAATAATAGAAAACCATTCCCCAGTAGAGCATATCAAAACTTAACAGATGCAGTTGCAGCTATTGAAGGAACTGAGCGAGATGTAAAATTTCTTGGGGCAAATGAATCCATATTTACATTTACTGGCAGTTTAGGAGAGCCAACTTTTCCTTTCAGAGGCATGGGCGGAGTACTAAAATTAGCTGAATATGATGAAGATAGTCCTCGGATTGAGATTCTCTTTGGCCCATACATAATGTTAGGTTCTGGTCAGAAAGATGCTTTTAAGCCTTTTGAATGGTACTTTAACAGGACATATCAAATAGGAGAGGGCAAGGAAGTGAGATTAGAATTAACTGAAAGTGATTCTCACAGACATAATGGTATTGCTTATGTTAATCCTGAACAAGTATTAGAATCTGCAGAATTATTAACTAACCTAAGCAGTGAAGCAGAAGGAGTTTCACCTATTTTATGTGATCCTACAATATATATGCTCACAGAAGCTTTTAAGAAGAGATTTGAAGAAGGTCTTGTTTCTTTGGGCACGAAAGTAAGCTTAAACAGAATGATGATGTACAGAGGTGCTAGTGAAGGTGCAGCAAAGGTCTTGGAAAGCTGTGAGCAGGACATTGAAAAAGTACCGGATCCAATTTTTAAATCTAATTTTTATATTTGTTTTGCTGATACATGCATGAGATTAGGAAAACTAGACCCAGCCTTGGGGTATACTAACAAAGCACTTGAACACAGCAAGGATAATTTTGATGCACACTTAATTGCCGGCATAACCCATCAAATCGCTGGTGATTATCAAGAAGCCGAGAAAAGATTAGAACAATCTTTAGCAATATCTGAAACAGAAATTGCACAACAATCTCTCGACAGAACAAGGCGAGTGCAGGAATTGATGTAATGCTTTTCTACTTTTTTAATCACTTCAACCCTATTCAAACATATCAAAACCTATTTAAATACTAAAGTTTAATCTGCTTATATGGGTAAGAAAAATAATTTTTTATTAGTAGATCTCAATGAAAAGAAAACAAAGAAACTAGCAGAAACTATTACTTCTGAAACCAGTAGAAAGATTCTTAATTATCTGACTGAAAAAGAACACGATACCGAAGCTAATATCGCTAAAGAATTAGGTATTCCAATCTCTACTGTTCATTATCACTTACAAAAACTCACTGAAGCAAGTTTAGTTATCATAGAAGAATTTCATTATTCTAAGAAAGGCAGAGAAGTTAACCATTATAAGTTAGCTAACAAATATATTATTATCGCTCCCAAAAAAGTTTCTGGATTAAGACAAGCCTTAAAGAATGTTTTGCCGATCGGTTTGATTGTTTTAGGGATAAGTGCGATAATTAAGTTTGCTACTTCTACGTTTGGCAGAGTGGGCTCGTTTTCTGCAGAAACATTACAGAAAGCAGCACCAATAGCAGAAAAAGCTGCTTACGCCGCTACAGATGAAGTAGTAGCAGATACAGCACCTCTTGCAGCAGACTTAGCGACAGATTGCTTACCGCAAATCTCTACTTATGAACCAAACATTGCCTTGTGGTTCTTAGTGGGAAGTTTGTCTGCAATCGTGATTTATTTACTTGTTGTTATATTGAAAGAATGGTTGAAGAGGAAGTAAAGTAATGGAGGTAAAAAAGATGAAAAGAATACTACTTAGTTTTATCGGAATCTTTGTTTTAATTGTATTTTTAGTTGGTTGCACAGAAAGTCAGCCGATGACAAAAGAACAAGCAATTAATAAGTTAGATAAAGCCGGATGTATGTGGGACCTATCTAACGAAGATGTTAATATAGAATTCGTAGATGCAGAATGGGTCATCTCCAATCAAGATTGTTTAGGAATTTGTAAAATAAATCCTGAGACTAAAGAAATTTATCTTGATGACAATCCGATGTGTACTGGCGTCTTACCTACTGTAGATGAAATAACTTGTAACGCGGATACTGTCGGAACAAAAGCAGTCGATGATTGTAACACTTGTACTTGTACGGGTGATGGCTGGGCTTGTACAGAAATCGGTTGTAACGCAAACCCAATTTAATTCTTTTTTTCTTTAATTTCTTAACTTCAACTCATTTTGAAGCTTACTCTTACTTATAAATAGAACCCTAACATTCTTAATTCTGGTGATCAAAAAATGACTAAAAATATATTGAATAAATTAATGTTTGTCTTCCTGGCTGCGATTGTGGTTCTGGGAGTAGTTTATGTAGTTCTGCCTGCAGAACAACCAACAATTGTAACATCAGGGCAATTAAAGAAGTTCTCTTCTGGAGAGGATTTGTTGCAAGCTTTAGAAGATGCAAAAAATAAAGGCGGTTTCTTTGATGATGTAATGGAAATGGCAACCTCGCCAATGTCCCTAGGCACAAATTTTGTAGGCACAATGGCGATGAAAGAATCTTCATCAACAATAAAATACTCAAAAACAAATATCCAAGTAGAAGGTATAGATGAAGCAGATATTATTAAAACGGACGGAGAATATATTTATCTTTTGGCAAAAAACAAATTAATAATTGCTAAAGCTTATCCTGGAGAAGACGCAAAGATTCTCTATGAAGAAAGTCTAGATCAATTCTCATCACAAGAATTATTCATCCATGAGGATAGATTACTAGTTTTTGGTTATGCCAATTATAATCACAATCAAGAATTGGGAGATATAAAAGAAACTATTCCCTACAAAAAATATTTTCGTGCCACAGCAGTAAAATTGTTTGACATTTCTGATAAAGAAGATCCTGAACTATTAAGAACAGCTGATTTTGAAGGGCATTACTTAACTTCTAGAAAAATTAATGAGAAAGTTTATTTTGTAGTAAATGCTCATCCAGGATATTATAAAAATAATCCCTCAATCTGTGAAAAAGTTGTCCCTCAATTCAGAGAAGATAACAACGAACCACAACCAATCACAAAGTGTACAAACATTGGTTACGTTGACGATGTGGAAGCAAGAAACTTTATCACTTTAGCAGCGATCTCGATGACAGATGAAGATCAAGAGATTGAAAAGGAAACTATTCTTGGCAATGGCCAGAATGTTTATGCATCATTGAACAGCATTTACATTGCTCAACATCAACGAGTATACGGTTTAGGAAAATTAACTGAAGAGAGTCAAGAAAAAACAATCGTTACTAAGTTTAACCTCAACAAAGGTAAAATTAGTTACATTGCAACTGGAGAAGTTCCAGGAAGAATCTTAAACCAGTTTTCTATGGATGAGCATGATAACCATTTTCGGATTGCTACTACTAAAGGTAATGTTTGGGGAGAAGAAAAGTCTAGTAACAATGTTTATGTTTTAAATTCAAAGATGAGAACTGTCGGAGAGTTGGAAGATCTTGCCCCAGGAGAAAAAATTTATTCAGTTCGTTTCATGGGAGACAGAGGATACGTAGTTACTTTCAAGAAAGTGGACCCTTTGTTTGTAATTGACCTAGCCAACCCCAACAACCCCACTGTCTTAGGAAAACTAAAAATTCCTGGCTACTCAGATTACTTGCATCCTTATGATGAGAACCATATCATTGGGATTGGTAAAGATACAGTTGAAGCAGAAGAAGACCTTAAAGACCGAAGAAACTTAGATTTTGCTTGGTATCAAGGAATTAAGATGGCGATTTTTGACGTTTCTGATGTCGAAAACCCAATTGAATTGCATAAAGTTGTTATTGGAGATAGAGGTACAAATTCAGAAGCTTTGCATAACCATAAAGCTTTCTTGTTTGACAGAGAAAAGAATCTTTTAGTAATTCCAATTACTTTAGCGGAAATTAAGGGAGAAAAAACTCAGGACAACCAATACGGAGATTACACTTTCCAAGGCGCTTATGTCTTTGATTTAACTCTAAACAACGGATTTCAACTGCAAGGTAAAATCAGCCATTACGATGATGACCAAGTGTATAAGAAAAGCGGCTATTACTTTAGCGGCAAGTCTTCAATCAAAAGAAGTTTGTACATCGAAGACGTTTTGTATACTTTATCTGACTCCAGACTGCAATTAAATGACTTAGACAGTTTAGAAAGGTTAAAAGTGCTGGAATTTAGTGAAGAAGTCAAAAAAGAAAAGAATTACGGCAAGCCAGTAATTATTTATTAGTTACTTTTTTTATTTTTTTCTTAATTTAATATGTACTTCTTTCAACTGCTCTTCACTAACTTCTGAAGGAGTATTCATCACTAAATCCTGGGCATCTTTGTTCATCGGAAAGGCAATCACTTCTCTAATCGATTCTTCCCCCATAATCACCATCATTAACCGGTCAAATCCGGGCGCGATTCCGCCATGAGGAGGAACACCATATTTGAAAGCTTCCAATAAATGCTCAAACTCTTTTTTCTGCTTTTCTGTAAACCCAATCAAGTCAAAAATCTTCTTCTGAATGTCAGCATCATGAATCCTAATACTTCCGCCGCCAACTTCAAAACCATTCAAGACCAGATCATGCTGTAACGATTTAGCTTTTCCCGGATCTTTATCCAACAAAGGGATATCTTCGGGTTTTGGAGAAGTGAACATATGATGAGAAGGCCCCCATTCCAATCCTGCTCCATGGAAAAAATCTTCTTCAGTTTGCTTAGTAAAAAGAGGGAAATCTACAACCCAACAGAACCCAAGTTCATTTGGATCCTTCTTATTCTTCCTGATATCGGGACTATCAGTTTTATATTTTTTCATAGATTCGTCAAAAGGTATTCGAGGAAAAGGTATCTTGGTTATCTTTTTCTCTGGAAAAACATTCTTGACCAGTTTAATCATCAAATCTTCTACCAACTCTAGAATATCGTTTTGATCGACAAAACTCATCTCCATATCTAACTGATAAAATTCTCCAGGGCAACGGTGCGCTCTGGCTGCCTCATCCCTAAAACAAGGGGGAAATTGGAAATATCTGTCAACGCCGGCCACCATCAACAACTGCTTATATTGTTGCGGAGATTGCGGTAGAGCATAAAATTTTCCCTGATGAAGACGAGAAGGAACTAGGTAATCTCTTGCACCTTCCGGAGTTGATTTAGTTAGAATTGGCGTAGTGATATGCAAGAAATCCCTCTTAGTAAGGTAATCGGTGATGAACTGCATTGATTTATGACGCAAGTAAAGATTTTTCTGCATTTTTGGACGTCTTAAATCCAAGTAACGGTATTTCAATCGGACATCATCACTTGACTCAACATGGTCATCAATCTCTAAAGGTAAAGGATCAGCTTTGTTAAGGATTGTAACGTCCTCAGCTTCAATTTCGATTTCTCCAGTAGACCATTCCTTTTTAATTTGTTTTTCTGGACGTTTATTAACATTTCCAGTTATCTGAACAACACTTTCCCTTCTAATTTCTCCCAAATGTTTGGTTAATTTTGGCCCTACAAAGACTTGCGTCATTCCATATTTATCTCTGATAATAATAAAACTAACTTTTCCGGAAATTCGGTGTGTTTGTACCCAACCGCAAAGGGTTGCTTTCTGGCCTGCATTCTTCTTATTCAGTTCCCCACAAGTATGTGTTCTTAACATAAAAAGATAGAAATAGGGTGGGGTTTTTATTACTTTCTATAAAAATAAAGAAAAAATAAAGAAAAACTATTTACTCCACTCAGAAGCAATCTTCTGGCCGTTAACGTCCAGCTCAAAATAACCAGATTCTCCATCTTCAGAGAAATAGTAGTTCATTTCAGCGCTTCCTTCCGGTCCAGAAGAAGTATAAATCACATGACATAATCCTGCATACTTCCCAGAATCAACCATTCCTTCATTAGTCCATTTAGCATTAGTTGTACCCGTTTCTATTTCCGCAGCATATTTCCATTCTGCTCCCGCTTCACACCATTCACCAGTCTCAACCCCAGTAGTTTCAATCTCTACTTTCGCATCCTCAGTTTCAATGGTTTTTGCTTCTTCAACTTCTACTTTTGCCGGAGTCTCTGCTTCCATTTGTTCTTCTGCAACTTCTTCTGCACAGCCAACTATAAAAATTAATAGAATTAAACTAAATAAAATTACTTTTTTCATTGTATCCACCTCAAAGAAAAAGTAAACAATAAAAGAATTTAAAGGTTTCCCCTAGCCCTTTCAGCATCCAGAATCTTTTTCACAGCTAAAACATAAGTATTAGTTCTAAAATCATGCTTATTTCCAGAATATTCGTTCCAAATCTGTTCAAAGGCATTAACCATCTTCACTTTTAACCTACTCTTAACAGTTTCTTCATCCCAATACTTATCTTCATTGTTCTGTATCCATTCAAAATACGAAACTGTAACCCCACCCGCATTTGCTAAAATGTCTGGTAACACTAATACTTTCTTAGAATGTAAAATTTTATCTGCTTCTGTTGTAGTGGGACCATTAGCAAGCTCCAAAACAACTTTGGCTTTAATCTTCTCAGCATTATTTTTAGTGATTTGATTTTCTAAAGCGGAGGGTATCAAAATAGCAACATCTAACTCTAACAAATTTTCATTACTTATTTTTTCAGCACCTTCATAATTAACAACACTACCAGTTTCAGATTTAACATTAACCAACTCTTCAACATTTAATCCCTCAGCGTTAAATATCCCGCCTTTGGAATCACTAACCGCAACTATTCTAAAACCTCTTGTAATCAGTAATTTAGCGGCGTTCATCCCCGCATTTCCAAAACCCTGAATAGCAACAGATCTCTTACTTAAATCAATTTTCTTTATCGCTTCTTCTAAAACATAAACTCCTCCTAAAGCGGTAGCAATATCTCTAACTAAAGAACCGCCAGCATCTAAAGGTTTACCAGTAATCACTCCGGGCGCTTTTTCTCCAACTAACTTCTCATACTCGTCTCTCATCCAAGCCATTATTTCTGGAGTAGTATAAACGTCAGGCGCAGGAATATCTACTTGCGGACCAATCACTTCATAGAATGCTCTAATATATGCTCTACTCAGTTCTTCAATTTCTTCTTTAGACAGTTCTTTAGGATTAACTGTAATTCCACCTTTACCACCGCCCATAGGGATATCTGCGGTAGCCGTCTTAATACTCATCCAAAAAGATAGAGCTTTAACTTCATCTAAACTAACCTCTGGATGATATCTGATTCCGCCTTTGAAAGGTCCTCGGGCATTATTATGCTGGACCCGATAAGCCATGTACCTTTTTTCAGAAACTTCCAATTCTGCTTCATGAATATATTGCGGTGTTTTCAAAATCTCTAATTCTGCTTCACTCAAATTAGCAATCTTACCAATCTTTTCTAAAAAATGAATTATGTCTGTGTATTTCATAACTAGAAAAGAAAATTATTTGTTTATAAATATATCGGGGTTGTGTGATAATTAAAAGAAAAAATGCAATTCAACCATAAACAATCCTAACCCGATCGCCTTCCTCAGGCACATATTGAGAATACCCATAATTCTGTTCGTCATTAACAAAAACATCCCCTAAACTAGAATCAATCTTCATTCCAAGTTTCTCCAAAACGTGTCCTAAAGATAATCCTGGAGAAAACAGATTAACTTGATCTCCATTAAACTTAACAAAAATATCTTTCTCATTACTAATCAATTCAAGTTCTTCACCATCTTCCTCAACAATCAATTCAAATGTAATCCCCTCATTAGAATAAGGATAATAATTTCCTTCCCCACAACTATTCTGTAAACATAAGTTCTGAGAACAAAGTACAGCTACCGGGACTTCATCACACATTAAATAACAATCAGCATCAACCTGACAGACTCTAGGTTCAACAAACTGTTGCGGCCCGTCATCAATAAATCCAGGAATAGTAAAACCCAAAACGATCATTACTGTTAAAAAAAGTAATAAAATCTTACTGAACAATTTTTCCCTTTTTTTACGCATAAAAGAAAGAAAAAGAAAAAGATAATAAAAAGCTTTCTGTTTTTACTCAACAACTAAAGTTCCGGTCATTCCCCGCCAATCTTCACAACTTGAACATTTAAACTCAAACGAACCCACTTTGTCAGCAGTAAATTCAACCATAGTTGGACCAGCTACTTGTTGCTCAACTCCAAAACCAGGCAAAGAAAAAGTAAACTCTAACCCCTGTGGAATAATATTTAATTGAACAAGATCACCCTTACCAACAACAATTTTATTGGGACCGAACATCCATTTCTTTGCTGTTATTGGAACCATTTTCACATTAACAACATCTTCCACTACAGGTTCATCAACGACTGGCTCTTCAACCGGTAAATTCAAATCAGAAGTTTCTTCTTCAACAGGAACCTCAACAACCACTTCCACTTCTTCAACAGTTTCTCCGGCAGCAACTAGAGCAGCATCAATCTCAGCTTTAAAAACTTCAAAAGGTTGTGCGCCAGAGATCATTTTTCCATTGATAAAGAAAGCCGGAGTACCAGAAACACCATACTTCTGGCCGTCTGCCATATCTGCTTTAACTTCGTCAGCCATTGCACCCGAATCTAAGCAAGTATTAAATTCCTCGGTATCTAAACCTAAACTAACTGCATACATTTTTAAGGTTTCTACATCCAACGCATCCTGATTTTCAAATAAAACGTCATGCATTTCCCAATACTTGCCCTGTTCACCTGCACATTCAGCAGCTTCTGAAGCTTTCTGTGCATTAAGATGGAAATCTAATGGGAAATCCCTGAAAACATACTTCACTTTTCCAGTATCAATATATTCACTAACAATCTTTGAATAAGTTTCCCGAACATACTTTCCACAAAATGGACATTCAAAATCACTAAATTCAACAATTGTTACTGGAGCATCTGCTGAACCTTTAACAGCATCATCATCCAATGATACTTCTACTGGACCTGTTGAACCAGTTTCAGTAGTTAAAGATTCTCTAGTTTCAAATCCTTGCGGGAAAAATAAAGCCCCATCCTTGGTCAAATACGAATCCACTGTTTGACCAGCCACAGATAAGGACACTTTATACAAATTGCCAACATCTTCTGAACTTTCTAATTCAGCAACAAAAGGTGGTTGCAATAAATTATCATTAACATAACTTAAAGCTTTATCTTCTGCTTCAGATAAAGATAATCCCTGAGCATTAACATTTTTTGCCATCCCAAAACCGTTTGTATAAACTGAAGCAACTAATAGTACTAAAAGAATCCCAGCAATTAATTTCCATCCAGAAGTACTTTTAAACATCCCTTCTGAATCATCGTCATCATCCCAAGGATCAATTGGTGCAACAGATTCTGTTTTGTTTGGCTCGTTAATAGAAGTTGTTGGAACTTCTTTATCTTCTTTAATCTCTTTTGCTTCACCTTTTTCATCTATCTTTTTTTCATCTGTAATTATCTCAACTTTTGGTTCAGCTTTTTTAGCAGTTTTAGTTTTTTTAGTTGAAGTTTTTTTAGTTTCTTTGTTTAGCTTTTCTTCTCCAACAATCTCAACTTTAACTTCTTCTTCAGCTTCTTTATTAGAGTTATCCTCTTCAATAAACTCTTCACCAAAAAAAGAGTCTTCTTCGTCTAACTGTTTTTGTTCCATAGAATATCCACCTCATTGATTTTTAAGACCATTTAATATCACCCTCTATTAATTTTAGAGTATTAACTCACTCTTTTCAGTGTTACTCTCAACGAGTATTTATAAAGATTTAGATGGTTTAATAGATATTTTTCTGTTAATTATATTAGAAAGTAGAAAGAACCATAAAAAATTACTTTTTTCCATGACCATGCTTAATCCTTACAATTTCACCATCTTTTAAGAAAACCACTTTTTGAGCATAACGAACTAATTCCAAGTCATGCGTGACAAGAAT
>CAZIMI010000008.1:0-19682 GCA_964540325.1 uncultured Methanosarcinales archaeon
CTGAGTTAGACGAATGTCAAGAAATTACCTGTACAGTTGACTGCCAATTACACGCTCAAGGTGTGTGTACACAGTTAGGTGGAATTGCTGTTCCTGAAGATGAATATGATTTGTGGTGTTCTCCGGGCTGCTGTAAAATTGCTGATAAGTTCTGTCAATTTAATTTATATAAGTATGAATGTGATGATAAAGCAAAAAAATTGGGTGTATCTGGACTGCCAATCTTTAAAATAGGAATTGACCTTGCTCAATGTAACCAAGATATTTGTCAAGTTGAAATTGAAAAAGGATCTTTAACCGTTTATGTTCAAGACGAAACTAATAAACCTATTCCTGATGCAGAAGTTTCTTTAAGCGGGACAACTTTAAAACTAACCACAGAAGGTTCAGGTAAAGTTACTTTCTCCGACCTTAATTTAGGAACATACTCATTAATCGCTACTGCTACAGATTATGCTTCCGGCTCTTTAGTTGTTTCTTTATCTTCTGGAGAAGAGGCTGAACAAACTATCACTTTACAAAAATCTGTAGGCATAGCTGATATTACTGGAATAGTAAAAGATTCTGTAGGCCCTTTACCAGAAGCAACAGTTTCCTGGAGCGGTCCAGTTTCCGGTCAAACCTTTACTGACGAAAATGGCGAGTATAAAATCAGCCAATTACCGAAAGGAGATTACTCTATTACTGCCAGTAAAGTTGGTTTTCAATCTAAGAAAGAGAATCCTTCTGTAACTACAGCGGGAACTTCTACTTTAAACTTTGAGTTAGGTTCAGAAGAACTGTTAGGCATTTCCGGTCAGATTTATATTGACTCTAACAACAATAAAGAACTTGATCCCGACGATCCAGAAGTTTATGGTGCAAGTATTTATTTGGACGACATCTTTAAAGGCTATTCAAAATATGATGATGGCGCTTTTACAATCGAAGTGCAAATAATTGCCGATAAAGAAACACATAACATTTCTGCTCTTTATCAAAACTATCAGTTTGAAGATAGTTTTATTTTTGAAAAAGGTAAAAGTTTAACTAACCAACATTTACTTTTAACAACTTATGTTGGCGTGTGTACTGAACCGGATACAGAACTTCCGGTGGAAGAATTTTCTGTTGTTCCTGTTCCTGGAGAAAAAGTTTTGAAATTGGAATGGACTAAACCTTGCCCGGAAGTTATTGGTTACGAAATTGAAAAATATCAGGGAGAAATTAAATTGGAATCTCTTTCTGCTTCTCCGGCTGAGAATTTTATTTTAGATGGTGATGTTGAATGGGGTCAAGATTATAACTATAGAATAATTGCTTTTTATGATAAAAGCAGATTTGCAATTAATGAAGATATAGCAAGTACGAACGTTGGCGATAAACATTGTGAAAACCGTTATCAGGGAGAGCCTGAAGGCTGGGACACTTTTTGTTTGGTTGGCGAGAAAGAAATTAGGAAAACGATTTGGAAATGTGACAATTTTAACCAGTTAGAAGTTGCCAAGAATTGCGCTGAAAATGATGAGCCCAGCCTAAGTGAAGATTATTATTGTACTCAAACTACGTCAAAATCAGCAATTTGTCAGAATGCTGGTGGGTGCGGTTCATTTCCTCAACAAGCTGATCCTTTCGGCCTTTATTATGGACGAGAAAAATGTTATGGGACAGATAAACCAGAAGAAACTTCAACTAATTATTGTTATTATGATTATTCAGACACAATTTTTAATCAGTGTAAAGAATGTAAAAAAATTAACAACTGTTTCGATTACCAAAGTGAAGATGCTTGCTTAATTAACAATTGTTTGGGTACAGAATGTAAATGGATTGATAGCGCTGCAGATAGTGAATTTGTTGATTATAGTTTGATAAATTTGCCTTTGCTGGTAACTTCAGAAACCGGTGGTGGTTATTGTGTTGAAAATGATTACAGTGGCAGTGTGGACGATCCGCAAGGAAACAATTATTGTGATCAGTGCGGCCCAGAAGCAAATTTATTCGAAAACTATTTTTGTACCGCAGAAGTTTGTTCCGGTTTAGGAAGATGTTTTTCCGCTTTCACTTTAGATCAATGTTCAAGTTGCGGCGATTTTCCTACTAGTGAAAGTAACTGTTATGCTTATAACACAGAAATGGAGTGTACTGGTCAACAAGATTTGCAGAGAGACCCTTACGGTAAAATAACTTTATCCAATGATGAATGTGGCTGGGGCAGATGTTCGTGGACAGGAACAAGTAATGGTTATAATGAAAATGGCTGCGTTAAAGACGGTGATGGCAATAATAAACCTGACTGTGAATCATTTTCCAGTGGTAGTGAGAAAAGTAATTGTAAATTAGACAATTCTGCACCGAAAACTAAAGTTCTTCCTGAAGGAATAAATGTTATTTCTTATGCCGCCCCAGAAATATTTTTTATGGGGGACGACAGTTTCCACTTTCATGGCAGCCAGAAAAATAATTTAGGCACAGTAAGTTATTGTTTAACTTCCACAACTTTTGATACTTGTTTTGATAAAGACCAAGAGAAAGTTTTTATCGAACTTCCTTATCCCGGTAAAGAACTCTCCGAATCAATTTCAGTTGATTTAATCAATTCTAGTTTTCTGCAGGAAAAAAACATTCCCGGCGAAACTTACCGTTTAAAGTATTATTCAAAAGACGAATTTTTTAACCAACAGTCTGTGCAGGAAACTTTTGTTTATATTGATAATGTTTTGCCAGAATTTGAGATTAATGAGGATATCAAGACAGTTGGAGATCTTACAACTTTATCCGTTTATTTAACTGGAACAAAAGAGATCATGGAATGTACTTTCACTTTAAACCAAATTTTACCTTTGGGCGGAAAAAAAGTTCTTGTTGTCCCCAGAGAAGAACAGATTAAAAACGCTCTCTTTGAGGATTTAAAAGGAATTAAGTTTAGTTTAAATTTAACTTGTACTGACGACGCCGGAAATGAAAATAGTAAAATAAAAGATTATGTTTTTGACTTAGAAGAAAAAATCGAGATAATTTATCCAGAGTTTGAGGGAGCTGTTTCTGAAACTGACATTGCTTTCGAAATTAATACGGCCGCTGGTGCTAGTTGTGGATTATATTTAACTTCCAACAACGAAAAAATAGCTGAGTTCATTTCCGATGAAGAAGGTAAGACTCATAAAACATCCACTGTGCCTGCTTTTTATGAGAAAGAATATGTTGGCGAACATAAAGTTGTTTGTAGCGATCTTTTAGACCCTACCAAGAGTTATGAAGATTATTTTAATTTTATTGTTGATTTTTCCCCTCCGCAAACTCAGATAATCTTAAGAGAAGGCATTAGAGAAGAACAACCAACCAGTTTCGGCTGGGAAGAATTCTTTATCGAACAGGTTACGATTGATTTTGAATGTTCAACAACAGGCTTTGAATGTGACCAAACTTATTATTGTTTAGGGGAAAATTGTCAGGCAGATTTTTTTACTGCAGAAAAAACCAACTATCAAGAATACACTTCTTCAATTGAAGTATTAGAATCGGCAATGGTTTGTTATTATTCAACCGATCTTGCCAATAATCCTGTTTATCAGCCTCTCTGTGGTGAGATTTTAATTGAAGGTTACGGAATCAATTTGGAAAAACCAGAATTGCATTACTATCAGGAAGAACAATGGGGCATTAGCAATACTCCCAGTTTTGATTTTCAATTTTTCACTAAAGTACCAACAATCGAATGCAAGTTTGATTTTACTCCCGAGTTTGATTATGAAAGTGTCCCAGTACATAAAATTAAAGGGATAAATGCGGAAGGGAAATATCTTTTTGAAAACTTTCCGGAAAGTGTTTTTACTTCTTATCCAGACTCTTGTTCCGGTGACGATAATGATTGTGTTAAGTCTGTTTATGTCAAGTGTAAAGATTTGGACGGAAAAGTTGGGCCGGAAACAATAATTTTCTTGGAGTATGATTCTACTTTTCCCGAAATTGAAGATGCTTATGCGGCTCCTGACGAAATCTTTGAAGGCATCACTACTGAATTATTTGTTGACACTGATGATAAAACTTTATGTCGTTATAGCGACAATTCTGGAGGGTCGGGTTCAAATGAATATAGTAATATGGAATATTTCTTTCCGGGAACGGATGAAAATATATTAAACTTTAACCATCAGACAATTTTTAACATTAATTTTGTGGGTGCAACTAAAGATTACAGTCTTTATACTCAATGTGCTAATGGGGCGGGAGACTTATCTTCAACAGAAGAAATAAATTTTTCTGTGGATTATTCTCAAGCAGGTTATATTTTGGAGAACACCCTATTACCTCTTGGTTATGTCTGGGAAAAGAATCTAACTCTTTCCGTCGGCACTTCTAAAAATGCTTTCTGAAAATACGATTTCAATGAAGAAGGTTATAAACCTTTTACTTTCGGTGAGGGCGAACAATTACACACTACAGATATTAGTATTTCTGAGGAAAGTGATTATCTTATTCCTGTAAAATGTATGATGGGCGACCATACTGTTTATGGAGAAATTAAGTTTACTTATGATTTAACTTCTCCGACAGTTACTAACATTGAAGACGGCAACCATACCTGTGGCAGTGTAGAAATAAATCTTATTGTTAATACCGATGAGCAGGGAAATATCAGCAAATATTTTTATCAAGTCTATAATCAAGGTAAGTACGTTGGAACTTTGCCTAAGAAAAAAGAGCCAGAAAAGAAGAAAAGTACGCTTGCAGGTTTGTCCAGTTACCTTGAAGATTTGAAAAATGAATCTACTTTTGAAGAAAACGAAACTGCTGAAATTGAACCTGAAAAACAGGTTGATATTGGGAAAGTCGGAGCAATGGTTCTTAGCGGAGAAACTGGTCCAGAAATGCCGATAATAATTCCTGCTTTAGATCTAATTTTGGGAAATGAATATACTATTAAAGTGAAAGCCGTTGATGCTGCCGGTAATGAAGGGGAATTTGCTGAAAGTGATGGTATTGCAGTTGTTAATCAAAGTTATTGGATTTGCCAGGAACAGAAACCCCCGGAAGTATTTTTCAATTTTAACGACTCCTCCTGCACTATAGTAACTGCAGAAATGACTTGCCAAGATGCATCTGGATGTAGTATCTTGTATGGGAAAAGTAGTTCTGAAGCTTTGTGTAATGCCACTGCTGATTACACCGGCAATAAATTAACTTTTGACAAAAATGGTTGGATTTGTTATCATGCTGAAGATTACCAAAATCAAAGTGCTTCAGGTACGAAACAAGTCCCTTTTAGCGATGAAGACGGAGATAAAATTTTAGACCACTGTGATAAATGTTCAGGAACAGCGGCCGGTAAAATTGCCAATGAAGAAGGCTGTGCTGACGGGGAAGTACCTGATGATGAAACTATGGAAGACACTGACGGTGATGGTTTACCAGATAAATGGGAAAAGAGTTATGACGGCTTAGATTGTTCTTTGAATTATGCCAGCCAGGATTCTGATGATAACGGCGTTGCAGACAATTCTGAAGATTACGATGGAGATAGTTATAATAATTATCAGGAATATCTTTACGGCAACAATCCTTGTTTGGCTGATGCGCCTTTAGAGGATATATCCACCATAGAACCAGATAAATCAGATCTTAAATTTCCTGACATTTCTTTGACAGATAAAGAACCGAATATTTTAGCTTTAATCTTTTTGTTTTTAGGAATATTGATGATTTTGGGCGGAGCAGGATATTTGATTTACTATTATTTTTACTCTCCAGCTGGTAAAGCAGTAGTTCGTCCCGCCTCTATCGCAAGAAGAGCAATTCCTGGAGTTGTCAGAGCTAAACCCGGAATGTTGTCTGACTGGAAAGAAAAACTGTTACAATTAAAAAAATCCAGAGCAAAAAAGTTAAAGTTACAAAAACGTGCAGGTGTTTTTGGTAAATTCGGTCCGGAATCAAGAAAGATCCCTCATCTAGAAAAATTTATCAGTAAAAAATCCCCTAATTTATCACATTTACAGAATATGGCTCAGAAATATTCTGAACATAAAGACGAAATTAAACCAGGCTTAAAAAGCGGTGAGAAATCAATCTTTAATAAACTGGAAAATATTGCTAAACAAACTAAAGATAAAAAGATCCATCGGGTAGTCAATAAAAGCGAAGCTAACGATATTTTTAACAAACTTAAGAATATCAGTAAAAAAAGGAAAAGAAAATAAAATGGTATTTAATAAAAAAGGGATAGGTGTTGGCCAGGTTTTTGTGTTTATTATTGCAGCGATAACTTTCGCATTGATTATGATTTTTGGGTATCAAGCAATTACTGGTTTTCTTGAAAGCGGTGAAGAGGTAGCCTTTGTTCAGTTTAAAACTGATTTAGAGAAGTCCGTTAAAAAAATTTATACGGAGTATGGCTCTGTCAGAATTGAAAAATTTCACCCCCCGGCAGATTTTGAAAAAATTTGTTTTGTGAATATGGATTATGATTTTTCTCCTGAAGAAAAGAAAAAATTGTGTACTGAAAACGCTGTTGCCTGTGACGTCTTAGAGGAAGTCGAATCAGGAATTGCTGAAGGTAGATGTCTAACTGGCTATGGGTGCGTTGAAAAGAATGTTTTCTTAAAACCACAGACACCTGTACCAATTAAAGTTTATCAAATCTCTATTTCTGATTCTGAGGGTGAAGAACAATTTGGCTTTATTTGTGAAGACATTGTTCAGGGTTCATTTTCAATAGTTTTAGAGGGTAAAGGGGACCATACCGAGTTGTCTAAGGTAGGATGATAAACAATGAAATGGTACAAAATTACAAGTTGGATTTTAATTGGGGTGGCATTTATTTTGCTATTAATAATATATGTCAGAAATATTTTTAGCTGATTTTCACTTTTAGGAGGATAAAAAATGGAAAAATGGATGGAATATGTGATGTGGGGTTTATTGCTTATTACTGGTTTGTTGTTAATTGCTGGAATTATCAAAACTTTTTTTTGGGGATAAATGGTAAAAACAAAAATAATAATGGTTTGGGCTGAACAATTTTCTTTAATAGCTTTGATAATAATCTTTTTTAAAGTTTTAGTTTCAAACCTAATTGCTTTGACATCTTTGATGGTTATTTCACTGTCCTTTCGCTGTTTATTACTAAGATATTGGAATTGTCACAATTAAAAACTTTTAGAAAATGAACCATAAAAAAAAATATAACAAAAAAGGACAAATACAAATCACTTTTAATTGGATTTACATTTTAATAGCCGGTACGGTAATCCTTTTATTTTTTGTAGGTCTTGTTGTCAAACAAAAGGCTTCTGCTGAAGAGTCTCTTGCTTTAGATGTTGTTAGAGTTATGGAATCAATTTTTACTGGTGCAGGTGTTTCTGAAAAAACAAAAAATTTTATTGATGTTAGCGGTTTGGCGGATTATACTTTACAATTTAGTTGTGATCAAGGCCTGTCTGAATTTGGAATTAAAGACAGGGGCAGCCCTGCCCAAAACCTTGTTGATCCAATCTTTTCTCCCCGAGAAATTAAAACAACTCTCTTAATTTTGTGGAGTTTACCTTACAAACTACCGTTTAAAGTCATTGATTTTACTTTTGTTACTTCTACTAATACTAAATATTTTGTTCTCGGCGACGGAAACGGCTTTGTTGAAGAATTTTATAATGCTACTCAAAGCTTTAATCGGGTAATAATTAATAGTCCTGAGGAAGTAGATCCGGAAAAGAATTTCCAGGTAAGACTTATTGATTTAGACGGAATCCATGTTCAGACAGGTCAACCCGTACCAGATAAATTAGTTTTGCTGGATGATAATAAAGTTACCGCCGTAACTTTTCCTGCTGCTAAGATGGCAAATTATTTTAAGAAAGAGGGCAGTCTTTGGAAACAAACCAATCTTAATCCCGTGAAAATAATTTCTTTATCTGAAGAGAGAGATGCCGCTAAGTACGCAGCAATTTTTTCTGCTGACGAAAAAATGTACCAATGTAATATGAAGAAAGCTTTTCAACGTCTAAAATATTTAATTACAATTTATGAACGGAAAGCAGCCGAAATTGAACTTTATTATAATGCTAATCCTGAATTACAATTGAATAAAGAATGTTTAAACCATATCCAAAAGTCTGGTTATCAACCTAATATTAATAGTGCTTTGGAGTCTTTAAAGAATTTCGTTGCCGGGTGTATTCTTAAAGAGGATATTTGTTTTGACTTATTTGAACCGGCAAAAAATCTAAGAGAAGCCAATAAAAATTTAGGAGAGAAAGGCGATTGTTTAACTTTGTACTAAAATGTTAAAAAAAAAGAAAGGGCAAGTACGGATGACTGAAACTATTGCTATTCTCTTTATTTTCTTTGTATTAATTCTTTTTGGAATAATCTTTTTTTACAAATATCAGGAAATAGCGATCAAAGAAAAAAATGAAGAACTGCTTGCTGCCAGAGCAATGGATACCACTTTAAGGACTTTATTTATGCCTGAATTGATGTGTACAAAAGCTGATGCCGAACCAGAAGATAATTGTTTTGATATGATGAAATTAAGGCATGCTAATAAAACATTTACTGATCATTTGAACTATTACTATGACATTTTTTCTTATGCTAAGGTAATAGTACAAGAAGTTTATCCGGGGAACGAAACTTACGTATTATATAATAAAGAAAAACCTCTAAAAGAGGACGGTTCTCTTGGCTGGACAAGGAAAGAACCAACTTATTTTGTAATTACTTTAAGGGATGAAAACAATCCTGAAGCCAGACCACATTATGGTTACGGTTATATTAAAATTGAGGTTTATTCATGATTGGCAAAAATAAAAAAAGTCAGATGGAAATTATTGGTTTGGTAGTGATTGTAATTTTGATTACTTTAGGGATGTTGTTTATGGCTCGGTTTGCTTTGAAAGAAGATTCAAAAAAGAAAATTTTTACCAGAAAAGGTCTTGCTTACAGTACGATGTCCGCTATTCTAAAAACTACTATTGAAGATTCAACTTGTTCAGGCAGTTATAAAAAATGGGTCCAACCGCAATTGGGTAAAGATTTAATGGAAGATTGTGCAAAGAATTATGATTATTCAATTGATAATCCGGATGGTTATTCATTATATAATTGCCAGAAATTGCATAGTTGTTATTTTGTAAATCAAGCAATTAAAGAATTGTTGAACGAAACTTTAGGTTCCTGGAACAAGAATTATGTTCTCCGTTCAAGGTTAATTAGAGCGCAGGACGATGAACCGATTACTATTGTTGGTCCGATAAAAGTTGGTGGTGGCTGCCCGAAAACTAAAGATCGGGACGGTTCAGGCTTATTTCCGTTACATACAGACGCTGGCTTGATTGAAAATGAACTTTTTTTGTGTGATTGAGTTTAAAACATTCAAAACATTTATATACTATTTTCCTTTCTTTTACATTAAATAATATTTAAAAAATGAGGTGAATTGAAATGGTTTTAAACAAGAGAGGGCAAGGTTTGTCTTTAACAACAATAATTGTAGCTGCTTTAGCTTTGATTGTACTAGTTGTCTTAGTAATGGTTTTTACTGGTAGAATCGGAATTTTTCAGGGTGGTTTAGATAAAGCTGCTCAGGCAGAATTGATCCAGATGCAGATAAATTACGGTGATTGCCATCCTAGTGCGACTGCAGAAGTAACTTTTACCAACGAATTTAAGAATGCTGAATCTGAAGAAGCTAAGGAATTAGCTAAAGCTAAATATACAGACGATATTAGCACTTGTAAAGGTTATTCAGATAAAGGCACTTGCGAATCGGGCGGTTGTAAGTGGAGTTAAAGATGAAATTCAACAGTAAAAAAGCTAGTGCTAACATGTGGTGGATTATCATCGGCGCAGTAATTGCTTTGGTGGTAATGATTATCTTAATGGTTATGTTTACTGATAAAGGTCAAAGTGTGGAAAGCGGTCTTTCAGGTTGTGAAAGTAAAGGCGGTGTTTGTTCTAGTATACAAGGAGTTTGTCCAGCAAAATCTTTAGAGAGCGGCACATTTTCCTGTAAAAATGATGGCGAAACTTGTTGTATTGGTGCTCCCCAAAAGTGTGTTGGAGATACTGAATGTTCAGGCGGACAAGTCTGTAGATCTTTTGGAAGTAATAGAAATTATTGTGTGAGTGAAAAAGAACTGAATTAAGATTTCCTTTGATTATGGCCATTACTAAAAAAGCAGAGATGAACATAGAGTTTATTGTTAAACTAGTAATTGCAATCATTTTAATTGCTACTCTTTTATTTTTTGTTTGGAAGAAAATTGGGGGGAGATTTGGGATATGATCTTTGGAAATAAACAGACAAGCAAAAATTGTCAAAACAATTTTTTAGCTTTCTTTCCAAAAGGAAAGAAAGCCATGGAAACTTGGCAATTAGTAATGATAATTTTGGCTTTAATTCTCTTAGTGTTTGTACTTGCTTGGTACGGGGGATTAAGCGATAAAATTAAAGATTTATTGGGAAGCTTAGGTAAGATGTTATAATGGTAACTTTTAAGAAACTAGCAATCGGAATAATTTTACCTTTAGTAGCCTTAATTTTAATTCTTTTATGGCAAACCGATTCATTTCAGGATGTTAAAGATAGTGCTGAAGGTTTTTTTGAAGAATATTCTCCTGATGTAGACGTGGGCTTAGAGGATTTAGAGGCTGAAGAAGTAAGTATGTCTGCTCAAACTCAAAAAGAAACCAGTAACTTAAAGGCAGCTATTGACTCCATGTATACTGAAAGTTCGAAATCAGACTGTTTTATGAACTTTGGCGGATTTAGGAAAGAGTTGGGTGACACTCCTGGAAAACTAATTTTTAGTTTTAATTATAATTCTCAATCAAAGACAACTACAGTAAAGATAAGTTCTAAAGCCGTGGTTTATGAAACATTTCAATTACAGACAGGAGTTCAACCTTGCGTGATTGCTGGTAGAAGTTCCGGCGAAGAGGTTGCAGAACAGTTCTTTGAAAAATTTGTAGAAGGGAACTCAGGGATAAATGAAGATTATGTTATGCCAGTAGATTCAGTCAGTATTTATTATGACGAAAAAAGACTTAATGGTAATGTTATCAGAGTTTCAGCAGACGGTTGGAAAAATTCTTGGGTAAATGATGAATCAGATAACTTTGAAACTGATTTGATTTTTAAAGGACCCAATAACGAATTATGTTTTTTCCCTTCTAATAAAATTTATAACTATGATGAAGATGGTATTGATAACGATTATTTGCTAGATGTTGATGATGACGATTCTTTACCTTATAAGATTGCTCACAATCCAACGTTAAAATGTGCACATACCGAACCAGAAAAATGAAACTTAAATTTAGAAAGAAAGCAATGACAACAAATTTTTTAGTAGCTTTGATTATTACTTTAGTAGCTTTTGTACTTATTGCGGGCACTGTTTTTAGATTCATGTCTGGTGCTGAAGATAAGGAGGCAGAAATCCTTTGTCATGATAGTATTGCTTTAAGGGCAACCTCTACAATTAGAATGAACTCTGGTGGAGATCAGGACTGGCATGACATTATTTCCGGCCAGGCTAAAGTTGTACCTGTACTATGTAAAACAATTGATACGAAAGTTAAAGGTTCAAGAGAAGAAATTAAGGAAATCATCGCTGAAAAAATAGCCAGATGTTGGTGGATGTTTGGTGAGGGTAGATATGAAGAAATTTTAGACGGTTCAGATGTACATTTGGCGCCGGCTCTTCTAGGGATGAGTAACGAAGAAAATGATTGTTTTAATTGTTACAATTTAATGATTGAAGTTGATGATATTGATGCCGGCGATGATGGTTATGGTCCGGGTCCGATTGGACAGGAGGAACTTCTTAATTATATGTGGAATAATGATTATAAAGAAATGTTTAAACCTTGTAAATTAGAAAAAGAAGACTGTAAAGGATGTAAAATAGATTCTGATTGTGATCAAGGCAAGAAAGCAGGCAAATGCCTTAAAGATGAAGATTGTAAAGATGATGACTGCCAGAAGTTTTGTGCAATCAGAACTTCATTAAACTATTTTGAATATATTCAAAGTTATGGCGGTCCAGGAATGTTTGTTAATTTACAAGGAGAGATTAAAGGTAGACATGCTTACACTATTTCCATTCTGCCTAAGAATAAGGATGTTGAACAGACTAATTGGGTTAAATGGGGAGGTTATGCGGCAGCAATTGGCGGTGGGCTTCTCGCTGCCGGTGGAGTTATTGCAGCGGTAATTTGTACTGCTGGAACTTTAGGGGCATGTACACCAGTAGCATTAACTGTTGCTTCAGGCGCAGTTACAGCAGGGGGTTATATTGCTGGAGCAGGTATGACTGCTGCGGGCGCAGGATTAGGTTATGAACTGATTCAAGGCAAATATGCTGATCCAAAAGATGTTGCTCCACCTCCAGGGATCGAAAAAACTGATGCTGGCGTCCAGATTTCTTTTGAAAATATGTTTAAAGAAAGAGCTTACAGTTCAGTTTATTTAGGTGAAACAACTTACGCTCAACAATATTGTGTTTCTGGAGATCTGGCTGGAGAATAAAAAGAGGTGATTTATGATGTTAAAATTAAATTCAAAGAAAGGCACACAACAAATGTGGTGGATTATTACTGCCGCAATAATTGCTATTTTAGTTTTAGTTTTCATTATCATTTGGTTTAAAGGCAGCGGAGATAAAGCTTATGGTGATCTTGGAGATAAAGTTGGCGGTTTAGGAGATTGTGATAATGATAATGTTGCAGATTTGTTTGACAAATGTCCTTGTTTTGCAGGGGAGGAAAATGCGGAATATGATGGCTGTCCAAATTCAATAACTAAAGAAAACAAAGATACTGCCCTTGAATATAGCACTAAAGTAAGTGATGATGCTTGTCCTTGTAAGAAGAAAAAATGAGCAATAAACAACACCACTTTTTCAAAAAAGGAATCATGGTTAAATTTTTAACTACAATACTCTTAGCGATAATCATTTTTGCTCCCGCTTGCGTACTTAGCTCAAAATTTTTTCGTTTAAGTTCACAGGCAAAAGATAATTTTGGAATTTTTTTTGATGCAGTTGAAAGTATTAATGGTGAAAAAGAAGGATATAAAGAAAACGGGCTCATGATTTTGGATAAAAAAACTGCTTTTGTTTATTTTTCTTCTCCTCATTTGACGATTAATGTTAATTCTATTGATAACGACGATTATACTGTTAGTGTTTTAAGACCAAAAAAATGTGAGAGTAGCCAGGGCTGTTTCTGTTTGTTTAGAGAAGCAACTGTTGAAGGCGAACAATCTGATGGTAAAGTTGTTATTTCTCCAGTAAAATCGCTTTGTAAAACTGTAAATTTTCCAGTAAATTATGCTGATGCGCATTGTGGTATTGGCATAGCTAAAGACGTTAATAGTTATCAGTGTAATGGCGGATTTATGGCTGAAAGGGAACTTCTTGATCCAGACGATTTTGATTCCCGTTTTGATACTGGAAGAAGGATCAATTTTGTTCTCGAAAAAACTTCTGCCGGCGTTGATTTGATTGATTCTTCACAATATGAATCTTTCACTGGTGGCAAAGGCGGCGAGTTTGGCGGTGGCGGTGCCGGAGGTTCATACTAAATGAACAAGAAAGCCGTCAGTATTATCATGGTTCTTGGAGAGTTGTTAGCAGTATTGGGATTACTTTTCCTTTCTTTTCAAGCAGTTATTGGTTATGCAGAAGACGAAACCGTAATGAAAATAAATTTGGCTGAAGACCTAACAATGATGGTTAATACCATGGTTGGTATTCCCGGAGATATAACTGTTGCTTATCCTCATGATGTTGAAGTATTTTCATTTATTTTACGTTCAAATAGTATTATTGTTTTAATTAAAGGAGAAACTGACGTAAAAAACGTTGTCAGATTATTTAATTTGCCTCAAGGTTATGTTGCTGAAGGCACAGTTGAAGAAATAAGTAAAATTTGTTTAGAAAAAAGTCACCATAAAATTATTTTAAGAGCCTGTGAAGAAAATGAATCGTAAAGCCCAATTTGCATCAGCCAGAAAAACTATTTACTGGATGATTGTCGGATTTGTAATCACGATAGTAATTATTGCTTTTATGATGATTATTGTTGGTTATAAAAACAAACTAACCCAAATCTCTCCAAAACTAAAGGGCGAACTTATCGCTTTAAGGTTTACTAATATTCCAGAATGTTTAGCTTACCAAGATCCTGTTTCTGAAAGGATTTATCCAGGAATCATTGATTTGAACAAGTTTACAAATGAACACTTGGCAGGTTGTTACAGCACAGATCCCGAGAAAGGATTTAAAGAATATAATTTTGGCTTACACTTGGCGATCCAAAATAAGTTTATTTACACTAACAATTATTTCAATAAAGATGATTTTACAATCATTAAAGAAGTTTTGGTTAAAGATAACAACAAACTAACTAAAGATGATTTGCTTATTTTTGTGCAAACTAGAATCGGCGAACCAGATCCGAACTTTAAAGGTGTTAAAAAATGATGGACGACTTATTTGATTTATTGTTTACAGTTTTCGCAGCTTTTTTTGTTTTACTATTTATTGGTGTTTTAGTATCTGATGCGGTATACGAAAAAGATAAAGGGATTGAAGATTTATTGGAAAGATCATCAAAAGTTGATGATTATTTGGTTGCAAATAAAGGGATTATTAATGAAGGTAAAAGTATTAATCCCGAGAAGGTTAATAATGATATCAAAGCTCTTTGGAAGGGTAAAGGGGTAGAAATACCAAAATAACTAAAAATGAATAAAAAAGGAGCAATATTTCATTGGGTAATGTTTGGACTAGTTGCAGCTATCGGTTTGTTTTATATTTTAACCTTTGATCTTAGTGTAGCTACACAAACTCGTGGCGGCTGGCAACTGACTACAATTAGAGCTTTTCAGGAAGCAGAAGCAGATCTTTTAGCAATTGATCAGACAGTTAAAGATGCCGTTAACGAAATCGTAACGGGCTTTGATATTACTGGAGATTTAGGTTGCGGCCAATATAATGGTGTAGCTTTATGGAACAATAAAGAAAGTTTTTGTCAGCTTAAAGTTGACCAGAAATTAAAAAGTAAATTTAATAATCTTGTTAAGGATAAAACTAAAATCCCTTATCAGGAAATAATCATTTCTGGTAATGAAATTTCCGGTAAAGCTGAGAAAATGAAAACTATTTCCTCTGCAACAGAATTTATTCCTACTGAAGAAAAATCTGCAGGTTTGTTTAAGTCTTACCAATCTTTTCTTATTCCTCCTTTCCATTTAGAATACAAATATAATCCTGGTTTTATTGTAGAAATTGGAACTACGCTTGGAGAATATAGTGCTTTATACGATAAAGCTCGGCAGTTAGTTAATACCTGTAAAAACGAAAATGAATTAAAGAAATGCTTAGATGAAAATAAAGGCAATTGGAAATATAGTGTTTGTCAGAATAGTATTTACGTTGAAGAAAACAGGCAAGTACATTTTTGTGTTTCCGGTATTAATATTGAATATGATTTTGCTTTAGACTTTTCTTCTAATATGGCTTTGTCTGTAGATAAAGCAGAAGCAGAAACTAAAGCTGATAGTTATGAAATTTCTTTTGAGAAAGACGAAACTGCAGACAGTTACAAAGTTTATTATACAGATTATTTGAATTTAGAAAGTAAAACAGGAACTGCAGATGAAGTTTTTACTCAAGTGCCTACCGGCTTGCTTTACTCTTGGTATTTTTGGCAGATTAATAAAGTCGATATCATCAATGATTGTACTTCTAAAGAAGTAGGTAAAGCTTACATTTGTGGAGATAATATTCTTTATGTTGTTGATAAAAACATTCTTTCTCAAGAATACGGAGAAAACTATTTGTTTGCTGTTACAACATTAAAAGCGGGTACAGAATCAGAAATTGAAAGTTTTATTAAAATTGGTTAATATTAAAGCTTTGTAGAAACCCTCCTTTTCTTTTGTATTAGCGCCCTGTCGCAGCGCAAGAATGAAATCTTTGTTTCATTCTTTGCGTAGACGAGGCACACGAGTGACTGAAAGGAACTCGTAATAGGTGCCGTGCCCTAATACAAAGATTATTGAGGGTTTCTACAAAGCCCAGTACTAAATATAATTTAAAAGTTGAGTTATGCAGCGAGTCTTGTTGTTAGTATATTCAAGAATCGCCACCGAGAGTATCGTTCTCGAGGTATGACTTAACGTAGACTCTGGGCGGCACCACTCAAAAAGGCTGTAGTTAATATATCCTCCACCATCTAAAACCTTATAAATTGTTTATTTCTCTTATTGTTTGTAAAAGGGTGGTCATTATGTATAAAATTCCATTAAATGATATTAAAGAAAAGATTGTTGCTTCTGGCAAATTAGATTTAAAGAATTTAGAGTTAAAAATCAAAGAAAAAATTAACGAACTCTCAGGGTTGATCAGTGAAGAAGGGGCAGCCCATATTATTGCTAATGAGTTGAGCATAGAATTGGTTGATGTTAACAAAAACAAACTTAAAGTTAAAGAAATCTATTCGGGAATGAAAAATGTTTCTACGGTGGGTAAAGTTGTTAGAAAATTTGATGTTCACGAATTTGCTAAAGGCGATTCAACAGGAAAAGTTTGTTCTTTAATTTTGGGAGATGAAACTGGTACGATTAGAGTAGTTTTCTGGAATGAACAAACAGATTTGTTAGAAAAAGTTAATGCTGACGATATTATTTTGGTAAAAGAAGCTTACGTTCGTGAAAATAATAATCAAAAGGAAATACATCTTGGGGATCGAGGGGAAATTGAGGTTAATCCGGAAGGGGAAACTGTTGAGAATGTACGGCAGAGTTCTTCTTTTGAGAGAAAGAAAATATCTGAACTTAGTGATGGTACAGAAAATGTTGAACTTCTTGGTACAGTAGTTCAGGTTTTCGACCCCAGATTTTTCACAGTTCATCCTCAGTCTGGAAGAAGATTGCGTGAAGGAGAAGAGGAGGGTGTAATCCCTGCTTTAGCTTATGTTTTGAACGCAGTTTTAGATGACGGAACAGGCACAATTAGAGGAGTATTCTGGAAAAATCAGACCAATCATTTGCTGGGAAAAACTGTAGAAGAGATGGAGAAGTTTAAGGATGATCCTGCTTTGTTTGAGTCTCTGAAAACCGATCTTCTTGGTGAACAGTTTAAAGTTATGGGCCGAGTAAAGAAAAATGAAATGTTTGACCGCTTAGAGTTTAACGCTCAAATGGTAGAGAAAGCTAATCCTCAGGAAGAGATTGCGAAGTTGGAGAAGGAAAGTTAGTTTTTTGTTTTTATTCCAAAAGAGATTCTAGGAAAGAGATGTATCTGTTGTTTAGGTCAATTGTTTCTTCAACGACTTTTGTCACTTTCCCCCTATATCTTTCTCTCCGTTTCTCTGATCTTGGCATAGCCTGATGTTCGCTTTTAGTGTCGCACATTTCGTCCATTAAGGCCAGACTTTCATCAACAATTTCTTCCATCGTTTCAAATTTGTCTGGATAATAACATACAATCGCACCCATATATTTGGGAAAGTTAAACTGTCCTAACAACCAAACTTGTTGAGTTACATACTCATTCATCTCACCAGTTCTTAATGTTAATGAAGGGATCTTTTCTTTTTGTTTAAGCATTTTTTTCCCAAGTTTTTTTCTTTGAGGGATTAAGTCTTTTTGGAAATAATCAATTCCCCATTGTCCGATATGTCTTTTGAATGTTGGATTCATTTTCCTCCCTCATTTTTTTCATATGCTTCTATTAAGTCGAAAAGATTATATTTTCTAACTTCTAACACTTCTCCCATACTTCCTCTCTCTTCTAAATCTTGAATTTTCTTTTCAGAAGCCCAGTTTACTGTTTCCATTTCCTCAGAGATACTTCTCAACTTTATTTTCGGATTCTCAGTTACGTGTTCTCTTCTAATTCTCATCTTTGTTGAAGTTTTACCTGAACAAATGTCTGAATCTAGAATTTTATCAAGAACAGCAACTTTATCTCCTATATCATAGGGTTGATTACTTTTTGTCCATACTTTAACTGGTTTATAAACTGGCTGTATATAATCACGATCCCTAACTTCACAGGTATCAAGCTTTGTAAGGATTTCTTTTTCCCAAAAGTAAGAAGAAGCTTGTTTTAAGAGCTTACCATTCATGTCTGTAACAATAACTCTTACTTCTTCCCCGGAATTATCTTGACTAGGCATCCGTATTTTGTATTTGTGTATATCATTCATTTTATTTGCCTCCAATGTAATTTTTCATTACAACTAAGTAACTACTAGAGAATATAAATAACTTGCCAATAGATTCTTTTTAATAATGACAAATCTTATAAAGAATAAGTAATTATAAGTAATTATGCTCACAAAAACTGAACGAAAGATATTATTTGAACTAGACAAGAATGCAAGATTATCTGGTTCACAAATAGCGAAGAAACTAAAATATTCTCCAGAGACAGTTAATTATAATATTAGAAAGTTAGAAAAATTAGGATTAATTACAGATTACATTACAGTAACGGACTTTTCCAAATTAGGTTACACTCATTACAAATTTAATTTAAAGTTCAACCATTTAAATGATCAAGTGAGAAAAGAAGTAATAGATTTCCTTAAGCAAGAAAAGTCTGTCAAATGGATTGCTGATTGTGAAGGTGACTTCGACTTAATGTTTTCTGTAAGATGTAAAACTTTATCTGAGTTTGAGAAGTTAAAAGAAAACTTATTTTACAAATTTGATAAATATCTTAATAAGAAAACTATTGTTATTGTTTCCGAAGCAGTAACTTATACTCGTGGCTATATTTCAAAAGGAACAAAGAATGAATTTGATCTTTATTCCGGATCAGAAGAAGTTCTTATCACAGAAACAGAAGAAAAAGTTTTAGATGTAATTGGCACAAATTGTAGAAAAACTATTCCTGAACTAAGTAAACAGTTAAAGTTAACTCCGAAAATTGTTAGATATGCAATAAAGAAATTAGAACAGAAAAAAATTATTTCCGGATATAAACTAGCGATAGACTACCAGAAAATGAATTATTTTTTCTTTAAACTATTTATTAACTTACAATCAGCTTCTCAGTCAAGAATAAATTCGTTTAAACAATATTGTAAACAACATCCAAACTTCACTTACTGGGTTAAGGTAATTGGTTCTTGGGACATGGAACACGAAATTGAAGTTGAGAGTATGCAAGAATTTTATAAAGTAATAAAAGATATCAGAAATAAATATTCAGATATAATCCAAACGATGGATTCAGTTAATATAACCCATGAATATAAATTGGTTCACGCTTAAACAAAATGCTCTTTCACACCCACTTAATGATTGGCTTAGTATTCTTACTGTTGTTAAAAGATTATTTCACTGGCGGGAACGAGATTTTATTCTTTGCTTTGGTATTGTTGGGCAGCATTTTCCCTGACATTGATGACGGTAGAAGTAAGATGAAACAAGCTTCGGGGATTATTGGTTCAATTATAAGTTATTTGTTTAAACACCGGGGAATATTTCATTCAGTTATTTTTGCTTTAGGGATATTTTTTTTAATGGCTATCTTTTGGAATAGTTATTATGCTTTTGCAGGTTTGATTGGTTATTGCTCGCATTTGTTTGGCGATTTAATCACCCCGATGGGGATCAGAATATTTTATCCTTTATCAGATTTTAAGATTAAAGGATGGATAAAAGTTGGCGGAATTGGCGAATG
>CAZIMI010000009.1:0-18958 GCA_964540325.1 uncultured Methanosarcinales archaeon
CCTCCGAACATCCACTACATCCTTTATCTTTTTTACATACACCAGAACTAATCTTTACCTTCGTATGCCTAATCACTTTATCGTTCAACATAAAACCTTTCTGTAATTCTTCAACAATTGTGTTCTCAGGCAAATCAGAATCAACTTTCATTAACGCTTCATGATAAAAAGGATCAAATTCTTTCTTTTTGATAACCTCAATCCCATTATTTTCCAAAACTGAAAAAAATTGGGAGTAGATTAACTCCACTCCCTCCACAAAAGTGGAGGTACCAGAAATCTCGGATTTCTCAGTACCCTTTAAGGTTTCAGAGGTGTGATCTTGATTAGATTTCAAAGCTAGTTCAAAATTGTCTAAAACAGGCAATATTTGTAAAATAATATCTTTAGTAGCAAATTCTCTTACTTCAATAAAACGTTTCTCAACTTGTTTTCGATAATTCTCAAGTTCTGCTTGCTTTCTTTGCAAGAGCTCTTTCATTTCTAATAGTTCGTTTTTTTTCTCTTTCTTAGCCATTTTTATTGAACCTCTTTGTCAACTTTAAGCCAACATAGATTACTTAAAACCCATTTAGTATATAAAGTTTTCGGGAAATCTTTATAAATCCGAAAAGAATTCTTGTTCCATGAGCAAAAAAGTAACCATCATCAAAATCAGAAAAGTTCATTCTCCAAACATCAATCAAGAACTGCAATGGTTGGGCAATTCTTTAGGTTTGTTTAATGTTAGAGACCGAGACAGTAGTTGCTTCAGAGTCTTTATTACCTTAGTCAGAAGAGCCAGACAGAACAAACATGCCACTTCTGATGAGATTGCTGATAAATTAGGGTTATCTAGAGGCACAGTCGTCCACCACCTAGCTAAATTAATGGAATCAGGCATTGTTCTAAGAGAAAGAGAAGGTTACATCCTCAGAGAAAGTAACATGCAGGATCTAATGAAAGACTTGCATCATGACATGGAACGAATGTTCTTAGAGCTAAAGGACGTGGCTAGAGAGATTGATGATAAGCTGGGATAGAATAATATATTCTCAAACAAATAAATTCTTATTAAGATAACAACAAATAGAAAAAATATGGAAATTAGTGACATCGTTATTGCCAATCTAAGAAGAAAGAATGTGTATGGCCCAAAGGACTTTAAAATTGGAGAAAGAGTCAGGATTTATATAGAATATTGGGGTTACGAAGGTTTTAGAGAAGGAATCGTCCTAGATCCCGAATATCAAAAAAAACACACTTGGGGAAAAACAGACGCTTTAAGATTAGCAGTTAAGAAAAGTGGTTGGATTAACATGCATGATAGAAAAGGAGGACCAATACCCGAGTCGTACACTAGACCTTTTATTTATTCCAATATTGGTTTTGTTGAAAAGTTTGAAGAAGGAAAATGGATTGAATATCCCGGAGAATAACTTTCAACTCAATATCTTCTTCTTCCCCAACCTTTCAGGAATCACCATAGGAACATACTTATAATCCAGTTCCCAAGAATCTAAGAATTCTCTAAACAATTCAATCTTATCTAAAGGAACAAGAATAATCTGATCAGATAGTTTAATACAATCTAGTTTCTGAAAGATTCCTTCTGCAGAACCACGGCCGTTCAAAGCATAATAAAACTTAGTTTTCTGTAATTTGTCCCAATTAGAGAAACCATATTTAAACATACCAAAAGAAATGAAGCCATACTCTTGAGCCAGATTCTTTCCGGTAAGCAAACTAATTGCTTCAAACAAAAAACTTTCTCTGGCATCAAAAGAAGCTTCTAAAATTGTTTTTTGAGTTTTAGAAACAATAGAAAGATTATCAAAATATTTCTTTAATATCTTCCTAACCCCATATTCTTCTTCTTTGTCAACTTTCTCGTTAAAAATAACCAAAATATCAAGATCGTTTGGTTTTTCTTTTCCTCGAACAGCAGAACCAAATAGCAAAATATCATCTATTTCTTTTCCAGAAACAAACTTCTTTAGTTCATTCTTCAATTTTAAATTTTCTAAGATCATTTTCTACGATTGCTTTAATTCGGTTACAAGTATCCAAATCAATGATTTTGGAATAAGTGTCCCTGTAAGTTGTAAATTCTAAATCTAATTCTTTATATAATCCGGGAAAATACTTTTCTAAACTGCGAAATCTAGCATTATGGTCTTTAGGAGACTCACCGATTTCATTAAGAAGCACAAAATCCTGAATTGCAAACAAAGTTTTAAAGTATAAGATAGTTGCAGAAGTATAATCTTGAGAATTATACAAAGTATCTGCTGATTTCTTGAATACCAATATTTGTTCTTTTGTAATCATGTTATACTAGCTAACAACGAACAAGTATTTAAATCTTTCTGTTAGACCGGGTAACAATACTAAAAGACGTTGCCAGAGAGATTGATGAGAAATTGGGTTAAGATTTTAGTTATACAGACGAGCATATAAAAAATCACAAATTACATCTATTCGTTCTAGTGAAGGATCAATCCCAGTGAAAGGGCTTAGTTGTTCAGCCAAATCAACTCGTTTCCACATTTTATGGATGGGCATTTTTCCCGGATTTGAATGATAACTTGCCGTTAAGTTTCTAAATTCCACTAAAGCCCCATATAATTCTTTTAACTCCATAAACAATTTCATTTAATATAAGTTTAAATTAATTATGGAACTAAATGCACTCAGATCCCCATAATTTTCTCCACCACTGGATTCCCTAAATTAATCTTATACAAAGCTGCCCCACCCAAAGTTCTCGTTGAGATTACCAGCTTATTTTTCTCTAAGTTAGGCCAGAGTTTCTTTAAAGTCTGAAAATTAACATTAGCGCCCTTAGCAATCTCTGTTATCGGATAGTCAAACTCCGAAGAAATAAGAAAATCAAGTATTCTTACCCGAGGATAGTCCCCAAACGTCTTTATTAGTGTTGATTTAGTCATCTAGTTACAGAAAACATAACTAGTATTTATGCTTTTTGGTGTTGTTTATGTTAATTTTTGTAATATTAAGACCACTAAAACGTTAAGATTATCCTAGAGGTGTGTGTAACTACCTTAAAGAGACTAAAGACCGAAAAGTTTATATACCTCCAGTAAATCTAAAGATTTAAAATGTTTTAGATATAGAAAAAGAAGAGTATGAAGGCATTCTTAAAGAAGCAGATAGAGAACTATTAAATGATTTAACACGTTCAGTAAACCGGAATATTGTCGCTCACCATAAACATGTTGGACCCGTTGGATATTTTCTTGCAGGGTGTATTCTCGTTGCTTCACTTACTATGGGACCAATTGATTTAGCAAGATCAACATACAATCAAATAATTGGAGATACTCCTGTAATTAAAACAGAACTAGTTGAGTATGCTCGTAAGGGAATTAGAAGAGAAAATCCCGATTGGTCTGAAGAAGGAGTAGAAGCGGAACTAGCAAGAGAACTAGGAGTAAAAGTGGGGAAAAATGGAATTAACCCATTAGAAGCATCAATTTTAAATCTTTGGGATGCTAGCGAAGATTATGCAAATAGCTTTTGGCAACAATGGATTTGGGCAGATTTGGATGATTAAACATTCTTCACAAAAACATTCCAAGCACCATTACCCGCAGTAGAAACTATCAAAACAATCACACCAGCAATTAAAACCCCAATAATTGCTGCTTTCATGAAATCTCTTTTTCTGAAGCCAAGTAAGTAAGCAGCTAAAGCTCCAGAGTAAACGCCTGATCCTGGAAAGGGAACGCCGATAAATAATGCTAAACCCAAAACACCATACTTCTCAACGTATTTCTCAACTTTCTTTTGGGTTCTGACAACCAACTTCTGATAAATTTTGTCTATAAACTTAATCCGGATAAATAGATGCACAAAATTATCTAAAAAGAAATAAACTATCGGAGCCAAAACAATATTCGTAACCACACAAATTAAAAATATGGATAATAAAGACAATTCTGTCTTAAATACACCATAAGGAATAGAAGCCCTTAACTCTAAGAATGGTAATAAAGTAATCCAAATTAAATTTAATAATTCATTCATCAAGAAAAAGAAAATCTCGCTATATTTAAATCTTTATCTTATTGTGACAGTACGGACAGAATATCCCTTTCAGTCCCGAGAACATAAATGTAACAAATTTATACTTACAATATGGGCATTCTAAATTATTTTTATTAATTTCCCTCACCTATAATTTCAATAGAAAACTTATTTATAAATTTTTCCACTATTTTTTCGTGAAATTTGCAGAAACTAAAAAATTAAAAGAAAAAAACAAAATTTAATCAGAAGCCAATCGCCAAATTGCTTTCATACCCACAATAATCGCTCCAGGCACAACGAAAACCACAATGTTACTTAAGATTGCCCTTAATATGGTACCAAAGCTTGGCCACAGACCATATAGATCAACTAAACCTAAGTTAACAATTCCCGCCAATATTAGAGCTATTGCGGCAATTAAGAAAGGTTGTGTTTCTTTTGCTGTAAGGTTAAATAAACCTACGAAAAACCCTAAAATCACTAAAGTTGTTACTAGCACTTCTGGTGCCAAAATAGATCTAAACAATCCAGCAATTATTGCAATCAAAATACCAACAAAGAAAGTATAATGTGCTATCTGATGTATTTCCAAAGACCCTTTTTTGATAAATGAACTTTTCTTCTTTTTTGCCATTTTAAATATCACCTCTTTATAATACCCTTATTAAATATTTTTAGTATATAAATTATTCGGTTTATTATTGGTAATGGGTTATGAGTAATGAGTTTTGGGTTATAAATTACCCACAACTCAGTACCCAATACTCAAAACCAAATCTTTATAATGAAAACCAATATTTCTAAACTATGATAAAATTTTCCTTAGCGAAATGTAAAACAAAAGCTGCTCACTCCGCGAAGTTACTGCAGAAAGGCAAGTTAGATTTGTCTAAAATTAAAAAAAAATTCGAAGTAATCATGGAAACCCCAATTCTATTAGTGATTAAAACCAAAGCCGGCGAAACAATTGTCCATGGCCATGGCGAGATTCTGTTTAAGAAATGTGAGGATTTTTCTCTTATGGAGAAGTTGGCTAAAGAAATCTATGAGGCAGGTTTAGAAAAATAAAAAGCGCCTCCGGAGCGATTTGAACGCTCGATCCTTACCGAACAATAAATGTTTCGCGGTGACTGCAAAGTCGGTTAACAGCTTCACACCCAATAACTAAGGCGTTATTGGAACGCGTGCTATAGCCAGACTAAGCCACGGAGGCATAATTATCAAAATAAGCAATTGATTTATAAATATTTCTTTCTCTAAGAAGCAATTATGGATATTAACAACAACATTGAAATCGTAGACCTATCCTTATGGATAAAAGATAAACAAATCTTAATAGTTAGCGATATCCATCTTGGCCTAGAAGAATCAATGCATTTGAAGGGAATTATGGTCCCAAAACAACAATCAGAACTCATCATTCAATCATTAGAAAAAATATTTACTAAAGTTTCGCCCAGAACAATTATCATTAATGGCGATTTAAAACACAATTTCGGCAAAAACTTGAAACAAGAATGGGATGACACTTTGAAATTAATTGATTTCTTAAAAGAGAATTGTAAAGAACTTATTTTTGTTAAAGGCAACCACGACAATTTCTTAGCAACAATTGCTAATCAAAAAGGAATTAATGTTGTTGATGAATTTAAAATCGACGATATTCTTTTGTTACATGGAGATAAATTAAAAGAAATAAACAAAGATATCAAAACAATTATCATCGGCCATGAACATCCCGCAATTTCTTTGAAAGACAGAAGTAAGATTGAGAAATACAAATGTTTTCTAAAAGGAAAATACAAAAATAAAGAATTGATTGTTATGCCTAGTTTTAACCCACTTTCCTATGGCTCAGATATATTCAATGAAAGAATGTTCAGCCCTTACTTAGACAATATTTCTAATTTCGAAGTATTTGTTGTCGGGGATAAAGAAGTGTTGGGATTTGGGAAAGTTAAAAGTCTCAAACAGGATTAAATTCAGCCATTCCCATTCTTACTTCTAAACTAAACAATTTTTGTCCTAAATCCAAATTTCTTTTGGTCTGAATCTCTTGCCCAGAATCATAAGCTTCATTATTAAGTTCAAACAACTTTTGCTTTTGAGAATCAACATAATCAACCAGTTTCTTTGAATCATAACCCAAAAATAAGGCTCTACATTTAGCTCCAAAAATAGTTTCTTTCAGTAATTTTTCATATTGAGTCATGTAATCAGTCATATTTAAAAGAATAATGAAGCAATTTAAAAATATTGTGTAATTTAAGAATCTTCTTTTACCAAATCAGCCAAGTTAATAGTTTCACGCCAAACAGTTTCGTTCTTAACTCTTAATTCAGCTTCGACAGTAGCTTCAGGGGCACCATAAGGAGTCAAAGTAGCTAATTTAGTTTCATAACCCATTTCAACTTTGGAAAAACTCAGAACTTCTGGTTTAACAACACAATCTACAGAACGTAAATGTACAAGATAAGTCGGGGAATCAGATAAGTCCGCCCCTTTTAGATTTCCAGTTGCTTTAATTCCGAAAGAATAAGTACCTTTCTCAGTATCGTAAGAAGTTAATGCTTCAATTTTACTTTCATTATCTGCCATGAATATCTTAGGATTAAAATATTTTATAAAGGTTATGTAATTGCACAATAAAACTTTTCCTCAAACAAATTAAAGTTTTCCTAGAAAAAGATTATTTCATCTATCTTTCACCCTTTTTTTCTTTATCCGGTCATCATTACTAGTTTCCCTTTTTCGTTCGGATATATTCCTAGGATTTCGGCATACATTTTCTTCCTTTTTAGATGCCTTTTTATTTTCTTCAGCTGCTCCTCTAAGCTTTGTACCGTTTTCCAGTGCCAGCCACTTTTTACTTCTACAAAGATTATTTCTCCGCCCTTTTTCTTTATCATTATGTCTGGCTGTGCTACTAGGGCTTCTTTTTTGTTTCTTAGAGGCACTTCTTCGCTGATTTCCTCTATTTCCTCCCTTTTTATTCCTAGTTTTTCAGGGCTTTCCATCAGTTCCTTTTTCAGTTCCTCATGTAGTTCTAGGCTTCCCATCCTCATAAATGTGGAGAGAATACTAGTTCATAAATGCTTGTTGTAGAAAATTAGTCAACATAAGAATGTAAGGCAAATTAAAAAAACAACAACATTTCAATTACGAAATATTTATTAATAATTAAATTATTATTAAAAATTAGAGGTGTATTATATATGGCTAAAACTAACCCACATGCAGCAGAAATTACTGAAGCAATACATAAAATTAATTCAGCAAGAACAAATATTGAAATTCGTGCAATGAATTTTAAAAAAGGAAAAAAAATCCGTAGGAAATGTGCTGCCATACTAGCTGCAACAAACGCTATAGATAAAGCATTAATGGATTCGCTTTAAAGTTCCAACAAATCATTTCTTCCCCCTCGCCTTCCGATTATACCCTTTCTGCAGCTTTTGATGAAATTCGCAGAACACAATCCCAGACACTACTTTACGACTACAGCGAACACAAATACCAGCTTTCTTACGCTCAGAATAGCTTCCTCTTCTCTCTTTGTTCAACTTCTCCTGATTTAGATAATAATGTTTGAGAAAACGATTAGGATACTTCTTCTCTTCTTTTTTCTTAAGTTTCTTCAATAGTTTCACTAGCCATTTTAGCAAAAGTAATCATAAAATCAATTATAAACATTTATATTCTCAGAAATATTTATTATCTTTTTTTTGCTATTTTCCATAAAAGATCAAAATGCTTTTTGTACATTTGAGCAACTAATTTTGATTTTATTACAATCGCTATTAAACTAGGTTCCCAAATATTAATGTTAATCTTGTCGCCGTAAATGAATGTTGCTACGGGACTACTTAATTCTTCTGAAACATATTTTATTTCCGTATAATAACTTGGGAGATATTTCTTTGTATAAATCCCATAATATTTTATCTTATTCTTTTTAGCATCTCTTAACCATTGTTCTGCAAATATGGGTAATTCCTCTCTAAGTTGGCCTTTGACACCGAAAGCATACATTGTTTTTCCCCCTCGAATCATGTCTCTAAAGGCTGCTTTCATTCCTTCTTTGCCTTTGTAAACTTCTACTTGAATTGCTTCAGCAGACATCTGATGTATTTTTTCAATTTCTGGAAAGATTGTATCTAAGAATTCTTTTTTCTCTCTGAGCAACTCATAGAGATTACGGGGATCAGATATTTGATACAATAAAGTTTTGCCTTCTTTAGAAAAAGTAACTAAACCTTTATCTTTCAACTGTTCAAGAATATCATATATATTTGTTCTATGGAATCCAGATTCTTTAGAGATGTCTCTTACTGTACAAGGTTCTATCTTCAAGACAGTATGATAAATTATAGATTCAGTTTTAGTTAATCCTAATTTAGTTAAATCATTTATCTTCATTTTTATAAGAAAAACAGCCATATTATTTAAAGTTGTCTATTTTTAGACACATAGTATTAATAACTGGACAGAGTTCTTACTAATAAGTTATAAACAATTAAGGTGAAATAAAAATGAATGACGAAACGAATGATACAAAACTAGAAAAAACTAAGTTTAGAATGGGGCTTACTGATTTAAAAAGATCTTATGCCAGAATTGTTGAAGAAAATGGTTTTAACATACGTAGAAGTAACAAAATGAATGGATTAGATTTGCTTATAGGTCATGAAGAGCTTCTTGGTAGATTACGCATAACATATGATGGGGATCGTGAAAATGATTTCATGTTTCTTTATGAAATGTTTATAACTGATGTCGTAACAGATTCCTCTTCGGGGTCTATAACTGGAGGATTAAAAGGCGTTAATCTAATTAATTTAGCTTCAACTGAATTTATTGGTTTACATAACTATTTAGTCAATAAAGGTTGCGATATATATGAAAGTAGTACGGTTCGTGAAGGTAAGTTTTATGAAGACTGGTATGATCTTGGGCATAATGTGTATTTTATGAGTATTAGATTGGGTAAAGAAAATTCTACTGAATTATTTTTATCTGGGTTAATTGAACTTGAACGATCTTTAAAATTAGTTGGAGATTATTTAAATGAACAGAAAAGAGAAGTTTAAACTTTCTCCATCCACCACAATTTAACCGAAACATTTTTATATTGATATACACTCCCCATACACATCAAGTGCACATGGAGGTACAAAATGGTTTATGCAAGAATTTTTTTAAATGACTATGCGAATAAAGTATTAAATGTTGTTAAAGCAAAATTTGATTTAAAAGATAAATCTGAAGCGATTAATAGATTTATGGAAATGTATGGTGACGAAATAGTAGAAAAAGAAGCTAGTGAAGAGTATACAAAAAAAATAATTGCTCTTACCAAGAAACATTATGACCAGTATGGGTCTAAGAAAATGGATAAAAAAGAGTTTAACGACTTGTTTGAGTTAAATTAATATGTTTGATTATCAATTTAGTGATGGACTTAAAATCATTATTAGAAAATTAAATAAGAAAGATAGAAAAAAGTCTTCAATAATTGCTAAGAAAGTTAAAGAAATCATTAATAATAATCATAAAACCATTGATCGTTATAAAAACTTAAAGTCGCCATTGCAGCGTTTAAAACGAGTTCATATTGACAAACATTTTGTTTTAACGTTTCATGTTAATAAGGAAAAAAATTTAATTCTTTTTGTAGACTTTGATCATCACGATAGTGTTTATTGAGATTTTTTTGCACTTTTCCAGACTTCATAAAAGAATTTCCGATACTGTTCTGCGCCTTCAATATGAGCATAATTATCAATTGTTGTTCCGTGATATTTAATTGCTAACCGCAGAACTTTTCCAATTTGATTATAGAGTTTCTTAATCTCACTAGGAGATAAACCCCCACATTTCCGTTTAGGATCAATCCCAGCGTGATAAAGTGCTTCCTGAGCATAAATATTTCCAATACCCACAATCACTTTCTGATCCATGATTGTTGTTTTAATGTTCCCTTTCTTCACACTAATAATCTCATTAAATTTCTTAAAACTAATTTCCAAAGGTTCTAATCCCAGTTTAGACCACTCTTTCTCTAACCCCTCTAAACCTAACAATTTAATAGAACCAAATTTTCGAACAGAATTATGTGTTAAAACAGAACCATCGCTTAAATGAAATCTAGCAACAACAAATTTCTCAAATTCTCTTTCCAATTCTTTTCCTTTAGGGAGATAATGAAAATGGCCAGTCATCCGCAAATGAACTAATAGAAAATTCTTCCCAGATAATTCAATAATAATAGATTTTGCTCTCCGCCAAACTTTAACAACTTTCATTCCAGATATCTTTTTAACACCACCGCCAATTACTTTCCTATTAAGAACATCAATAGACCTTATTTTCTTACCAACTAACTTTTTTTTCAGTTGTCCAACAATAGTTTCCACTTCTGGCAGTTCGGGCATTTTAATTTAGTTATGGGTTTTGAGTTCATAAAAACTGACAACGATCAGTTTTTAGAACTAAAAATCAATCGTTGTTGATTTTTATGTTTTGGGTTTTGAGCCAACAATAACTCATTACCCAGAACCCATTACTCATTACTAATCCCCACAAAATATATAAACCTTTTCAGAATAGTAATCAATGATGTTTAAAAAACTTAAAAAAAACGATAGTAATATTCTTTACAGCTTCAAAAGATCAAGAAAAGCTTTTTTGCTGGAATATGGATGCGGATTTTTCATTTTATTCTTGCTAGCAGCAGCGTCTTTCAAAGGCTTCCATTTAAAACCAACGCTCCATTACCTTGTTATAGGATTAGGGATATCTGCAATTGCCTCTATAGAATTCTCCAGATTAATGTTAAATTATAAAATTACCCCTGATAAAATTGTTGTTTCAGAAGGAATAATTAAACAAGATAGAAAAAATGTTTATTTTCATCCTTTAGGTTTTGTTCCCGATATAGATACTAAGCAGAGCAGAATACAAAGACTGCTTGATTATGGGAACATATCAATCACTATGGGGGGCGAACATTTTGTAATCAAAGATCTTAACAGCCCACATAAAGTAATGGAAATAATTGAGGATTTGATTGAAAAAAGCAAACATCCGGAAAGGAAAAGAGAATAATACCCGCTACAAAAACGTACGTACTTAGTTAAGCAGGGCAGCGAGTGGCGGTAAAAGTTTAATCATATTAAGACCTGACCAAGGCTTCGTACGTTAATGTTAAAATGTAGTGCCACTCTTGGCGGCCCAGCTTAACTAACTAAATACGTACATAAAAACAAAAAGTTTATTAAATAAGAGAAACTAGATAAAATATATTATACAAAACGAGGTGTGATAATTATGAACGGTATCCATAACCCAATGCGGCACAATTTAAGATTCTATATAGTAATGACAACTTTAGTAATCGGAGGCATATTTATCTTCCTCTTCATGAATAACAATACTGATGGAGGTTTTAGCTTAACCAGTGCTTTAATCAGTGATTCCAGTGAACAGGCTGATGCAGAAGCAGAAGATAATGTTGTTGAAACTGAAGAATTTGTAATTGGTGACAATGGAGAGATGGTAAAAGTCCAAACAAAAACATTCTACCCCAGCGACCCAGAAACTTCAGAAGAAACAGAAGATTCAAAGGACGAGGAAGTAACTAAAAGAGCCCCAAAAGGCACACGTAGAATTGATTTCTCGCTTAACTTTGACCAGATTCCACATATTAAGAAAGAAGCTAAAATCCAGCAAATAGAACTTCGTTTTGAAGATCTAGACACTAAGATTAATGTTAATAATGATAAGCTTGAATTAAATAATCTGCAAGAAGTAAGCCTTAAAATTAAAGATTTTGAAGGTAAAGTAAACTTCAATGAGTTGGGGATTTCTATTGACGGAAAAGCAAAAAGATTAGAAGTAAATAATATTGCTTTGTCTTCTTATGGCGAGATAGACCTTTCTTTCAGTGATTTGGATTATGAGTTCCTAAATATTAATGATTTAGAATTAAAAGAAATAGAACTTGCTAACGGAAATGGTAAGATTGAGATTACAGATAAAATGGAATATAGCCTCTCCGGAGAAGAAGTTAGTATCTTTTCCTATAAAGGTGGCTTAACAATTGACAGAAACGCTGATGACAAGTTAGAGATTGAAGGAATTGCAAAAGGTCTTAGCGTTAATGGAGATTTGATGAGTTTAGGTTTAAATTAAATTCTTTTTTCTTATTTTTATTACTATTAGATAGTTAAGAATAACAATCTTTATAAATAATAGTTTAAAGAATATCTATTATGCCTGAAGATAACTTAGAACAAATCTTAGAAGCTTTTGATCAAGTTAAAGAAGTATTTCATTCTCCCAGAACATTGTCTTATGAACATGATGATGTTACTGTAAAGTATTGGAATTCTATGCTTAAAATGACTGAAGACGAAACACAAAAAGAATTAATGGTAACCAGTTTCTGCGAACGATTTGATGCTAATCAAGAACAAATGGAAGACCTATTAAGTGATCAACATAATTGGATTGAATATAATTTATATCATACCTTCTCCGCACATTGTCAACAAAAATTAAGAATGGATACAGAAACATTCTGGCAAGGTGTTGCAGACATTACTTTTCAGGATCATGGTGATGAGCAAATAAAATCTGCAGTAGGTACCCCTTTACCAGTTGTAATTCTTGGAATGAATATTCAGTTTAGAAACTGGAGTAAAGTAAATAAAATAAAAGTTAAATCACTAAAAAGAAGCAGACATTCATATGTAATTAGAAAAAAAACATTACCAGAAGCGCAAGAAAGAACCGAACAATTGGTTGGAAAAGAAGTTTTAGAAACCCTGCTTAGGAGAGATGATTTGTATACACATCATTCATTCACAACTACATTCCAAAAACTTTACAACCAACCTAATCTTTACTTAGAACTAGGCCAGTCCGAAGTAGATGGAAATGAATGGAGTGAACATTTTGTTCATCCCACTGGACCACGTAAACTCAAAGGATTTGAAAAGTATTATTCATTTTTAGTTTCATTAAAGAATTTTAGAAGAAATCTTAAAAGGTATTTCTTGCCTTGGTCAGAAAATAAAAGACTTAGAGATGGTGAATTTAAATATGAACAAACCCTCAGTGAAAGTAAAAGATATTTAGAACTTGCTAATGCCAAATTAGACAGAACAAACGAAGAATTACAATCAAGACAGGATTTGATTGTCAGTTTATTGGGAAGCATTTCCAAACTAAGATTTTCTAGTGATAGACACGCGATTAGAAATTATCTTAGTACAACTTTTGAGAATGAGAAAAACTCTGCAGTAGAACAAATGGCCCAACAAATCTGTTTAGCTTATGCTTTAGTAAAAAACGATGTAGAAAGATCATTTGAATTAGCAACCCAACATCTTGACATTGAACCTGAAAGATATAGTGGTTTAACTGCTACTTTAATAGGAAGTGATTTAGAACAAGGAACTGAAATTGAAAAAGCTGCCCAATATCTAAATGTCCATACTGAAGATTTAAGTAACATAGAATTGGTGGAAAAAAGTATAAAAGAATTAACTTATCTAAAAGAAGCAACCCAACCTTTTGGAATTGGTTCTGAAAACTTAGTTCACAAAGAAAATATAGAAAATATTTTGCACAAAGTAATTATTGACAAAGATAGTCCAGGAAGCAAAGAAGTAACAACAGAAGAAGATGATTTAGCTGCTTTTTTTGGAGAAGAAAAAGAAATCATGCTAGAAGAAGCTTACAAAAGTTATCTTGCTGTTCGTGATGTCCATAAAGATAATCCAGAAACAAAGCAGATTGCTGAACTAAACTTTTTCCGTCAGTTTTATTCATTGAAAAAAATTAGGGAAGTGATTGATTACGTTAACGAAAAGCTTTCTTCTGTTGGCGAAATTAACTTTGACAAACTTAACCTCTCGGAAGCAATGGTTGATGCTATTAAAAATGCAGAGAAAGAAAAAGGCGCTGATTTAGAGTTAATTGCTCAATTAGATTATGATCCTTTGTTTACCACCGATAGGGCTACTCTTGTTAAAGCTTTAACTGAACTCTGCTACAATTCAATTGAACATGGTCGAGCAACAGCAGTAACTCTAACTGCACACAGACCAACAAAAAAAGAAGAGGAAGAAGCGGGAACTTTACCATATATGGACCAGTTCAGTTTTGATGGTGGCTATCCACAAGCTTATATTTGTTTTACCGATAATGGTCAAGGTATGCCAGAAGAAAAAGCTGAACAATTGAATAGGTATCTTTCCGGAGAATCCCATCTTGGTGCTGAACTTTCAAGCAGAGAAAAGGAAGAAGGAGGTATGGGAACAAGTAACTTAAACCACTTTCTTAGACTCCACAAAGGGCAGTGTTTTTATGAATCCGGAGAAGGAACAAAAGTCCATATTTATCTAGAAAAATTAAATATTTGAAGAAATTATTTTCTCATTCTATTAATAATCTCACTAAGGTCATGGTTATATTTCTCGGCAACTACTCTCATTACTGGAATTTGTTTTTTTGTTGCCCTTTTCACAACTCGAAATACATCTTCAACCTGAACAGCGCCTTTTGCTGCTAAAAGAAATAAAAGTTTATCGTATTTCCGAGGAGAATCCATGATTGCCTCTGACTGCCTTACTTGTTCAGGAAAACCGCTATTGAGGACAACCGCACCCCCATTCTTTAGATAATGTTGAAATACAGAATTATAAAACAATGCTTCAGTAGGTTTACGGCTTTCTTCGCTTTCACCCATATTATAATCTAAAATTGCAGTTAATTCAGCATCGGGAGATTCCTCTTTATACTTTTCCAATTCACGTAAAGCTTGATCAGTATTTGCAGCAGTACAAATCTTTGTTCCCGGTTCATTGCTAAAATAACGATTAGCAGTTTTTTCTAAGTTTTGACGTTGCTCATCAACATCTTCAACTAAAAGAACTATTTTTTCTACACCACGATAGCGCATCCTTTCTTCAATGCTATCAACTGTAGACTCCTGCATAGTTTCTGGATCTACAACGTAAGCTTTTGGCCCATCATCTTTTTTGTCATTCATATTATTCACCAGGAAATTATTCACCAGGAAATCGTTTTTCACTACTACTAAATAGTTTCTATTTAAAAAGATTTATATCTTACAGAATATAGTTAACAAAGAAAAGCTTAATAAACACAAAAATAATACCCAATAAAAAGAGAATGATGTTAAAAACAATAACTAAACTTACCCCTGTAAAAGTTTTAGAAAGATTTGAAGATTTTCTGTTAGCAGATTATCCCAGAACAAAAAAGTTCATCATTAAAACTAATCCTGACGTTCTTGAAGAGATTTCTAAAAAGAAAGCTTTAGCAATTTTTAAGAGAACTGTAAACGACACCCCCGCTTATACTTCATTTTTAAATAGAAAGAAAATAAATCCAAAAAAAATAAACTCAATCAATAAATTCAATAACCTAATCCCAGCAACAGACAAACATAATTACATCAAAAAATATTCTTTTGAAAAACGCTGCCGAGAAGGACATCTGCCAAGGTTAGGCAATGTTGACGAAAGTGGTGGGACTTCAGGAGTAGCAACAAACTGGGTCCATTCTTTCAGTGAAGAGAACCACATCTTTAAAGCGATTCAGTTTGAGTTCAATTATGTTTTTGAAGGCGATAAAAAAGATTTCATGGTTCTTAGTGCTTGGTCAACAGGACCTTGGGCAACAGGAATAAAGTTTTGTGAAGCCATGGAACGTTTAGCTTTAGTAAAAAATACCACTACCGACCCAGAAGATATAATTAAAACACTGAAAATGTTTGGAAGGAAAAGAAATTATTTGGTCGGCGGCTACCCCCCTTTTATCAAAAATCTGATTGATGACTATGCAAAAAAAATCAACTGGAAAGATTATAAAATTGATTTAGTAACTGGAGGAGAAGGCGTTACCTTAGAATGGGTTCACTACATTAAAAGTAAACTAAAGAAAGGTGCAAAAGTTGTTTCTTCGTACGGAGCCTCAGACATCGACATTGGAATTGGATTTGAGACCCCATTCTGTTTTTTCATCCGGGAACTTATCGCCAAAAACCAAAAATTAAAAGACGAACTTTTCGCTCACGAAGATTTGCCAATGATTTTCCAGTATAATCCCACCATGCATTATATTAAAGAAATTAAAGGAAAAGATGGAAAGAATGAGTTTGAAATTACAGTGCTTGATAAATATGCAATTTCTCCCAAAATCAAATACAATCTTCATGATGAAGGAAGAAAACTATCCTACAATGAACTATTAAAGATTGTCAAAAAACACGAACCAAAATTCATGGACAATTTTTCAAAAAAAGGAAATGTAAAAGATATCTTAAAACTTCCTTTCCTTTGTATCTTTGGTAGAAGTGACGGCACGTTAAGTTTTGACGGCGCTAATGTCTTTCCCGACCAAATAGAAGCAGCATTCTTAACCGATAAAGAGTTGGAAAAGAAAACCAACCGTTTTAAAATGGAAAGGAAACATAATAAAAACCATAATGTTGAATTTCATGTCCATGTAGAACTTAAGAAACAACATAAACAAAGTGCTAAACTTAAGAATAAATACGCCACTAAGATATTGAAACATCTTCTGGAAGTTAATCCTGATTTCAAAGAATCTGTTACAAAAAATAAAACTTTAAGACCAGTCGTTAATCTTTACCATTACGATCAAAAAATATTTAAAAGAGATGATGCCAAAATAAAAAATATTTATATTCTAAAAGAATAAATCCACTAAAATGTTTAAAAAATTTGAGATTGATGTCCAACCTTGGAGAGATATTACTGCTTTTGGTAGCATCTTTATTTATGGCTTAATTTTATTGGCAGTACTAAGTCTACAGAAATTTGAATTATTTTATAGATTATTTCTAGGATTTGTGATTACTTACGGAATCATTTTGTTTATTAGAGCAATTTACTTTCGTATAAGACCAAATAAAAGAACTTACAAAAATTTTATTGAAAAATTGGATGCTTCTTCTTTTCCTAGCATTCATGCTGCCAGAGTTACTTTTCTAGCAGGATATTTAAGTTTTCATTTTAATCAATTATATTTAACCATATTCTTAATTTTTGTTGCTTTACTTACAATATATTCAAGATTCTATCTTAAGAAACATGATTGGATTGATCTTATTGCTGGAATTGTTGTCGGTGGAATTACTTTCTATATCATGCTCATCGTTTAGCTTCACGAGAAAGAAAATCAAACATTACATGATTAACTTTTTCTGCATCATCGACAATAGCCAAATGATGTGCCCCTTTTAATATTTTCAAGTGTGCTTTTTTATTTAGATTTTTAATGATTCTAGAATATTTTGCGGGAACAATTTGGTCTTTCTCACCGCCAATGACTAAGATTGGTCCAGTAAAATGTTTCAAAGTATAGTCAATACGTTTTTGGTTTTTGAAAACATACTTTTCAAGATTATCTAAAGATTTCACTATACTTCTTAAGGGGGTTAAATGAAGTAAATGAGAGACGAGATGGATGTTCTCTTTGATCCCTTCAAAAGACAAATCAACATCTTTAAGATGGAAGAAATGTTCCCTTTTAGTTAATTTATGTTCAGCTATAAAACGTAAAAAATGGGTAACATAAGGACTATGGTTCAATAAATGATTATGCTCAAAAGGATAAGTGCTAGCAGTTTCTATTAAAACTAAAGAATGCGGTTGCTTATTTTTGTAACGCATACAATAATTAATTATTATTGCTCCACCTAAACTATGTCCAACCAATGAAAAGTTTCTAATCTTTTCTTTTTTGAGAATTCTGTAAACATCCATCGTAAAACGATATAATTGATACTTCTTAAAACTTTTAGGTGCACCCGACATCCCATGACCACGTAAATCTAAAGCGAGAATAGAATAACCTTTTTTCTTGAAATATTCAATCTCTTTTTTCCAAACTGTCCAATTACCTCCAACCCCGTGCAAAAAAACTAAAGTGTGCGGCTTTCTACCTTGATGATACTGATAAAAAATCCTTGTCCAATCAAGTGATCTAATGTATTTCCCTTCCATTATAATAAGAATTCCCCAGTTAGTTTAAAACATTTTTTTAAGACGTCTAAGTGAACAACTTTATCTCTCACCGATTTAACTTTTATAGCGTTAGAGTTCTTATTATCTTCCAGCCACTTTCCTACAATTTCAATATCATTTTTCAAGAAATCGTGCAAATGTTCTTTTGTTTCAATATTATGCAACTTAATATGATCCAATAAAGCATGAAACTGTGGCTCCTCATGTAAATCTTTGGGTATTTTCTCTAAAAGAATTTGTTTTAAGGACATCTTTATATCACCGGTTTAAAGTAAAGTCAATATCGTTAATAAATGTTGTGGATTAATTAGTCAAACCAACCCTTTCCTTTTCAACACTTCCTTCCTAACTTTCCTTCTCAGACCAGCATATTTGTCATCTAAAGAAAACTTAGGCGGTCTGGGGAAAACAGCTTTACCACCACATTTACAACTTTCTTCTAAAGTATAATTATTACAAGAGATGCATTTATAGATATGTTTTGCCATCTTAATCTTTTTCCCTTTCAAAACTGGCAGTAGATATTTTATCATTAAACTCTTCTAAAATACTTTCAACCTTTAATAAATTCTTTTCTGCAGGTTTGTAATCAACATCTTCAATGATTAATTTGTATCGGCCAGCTCCCAAATAAAACAAGTTAATTTTTGGAGAAACTTTTTCAATTTGGAGTAAAGTGTCTTTAATTTTATTTACCCCTTCAGAAGCATAAGTTTTTATTTTAACCTCGCCCTCAATGGTTATCTTTTCCGGCTTAAATTTGTCTAAGATAATCTCACTTAATTCATTAGCAATATCTTTATCTATGCCCAACTTAATTAAATCAACTTCACCGGCAGCAA
>CAZIMI010000010.1:0-17678 GCA_964540325.1 uncultured Methanosarcinales archaeon
AGTGCTCATGTATTATCCACAAAAAAGGTGAGACAAAATGATAAACTTCATTATCGGAATTATTGGAATGGTTTTCATTCTTACAGCGTTTATCTTAGATGAATTTGTTAAAAGATTTAATCAAAACACGGTTCACTATAACGTCTTGAACATTATTGGTTCTTTACTATTAACTTATTATGCTTTTTCTTTAAATTCAGTCCCGTTTATTATTCTTAACTTGGTTTGGTTTTTTGTAGCTGGATATAAGTTAGTTAGAATTACAATGCTAAAGAACTCTCACTAAGAATCAAGCTTGGCTGATTAATTAAAACAAACATTTCCGGAGTGAAATAAGTTTTCTTTTGTAGGTCTTCAATTGCAGCTGCAACCAGTTCTCTTAGTTCATTAGGGTTAGCTCTACATGCAAGATCTTCATGGGTCATTGAAGTAAACATTTCTTTGAACGAATCTGGTAAAGAAATATCATAATAAAATTCAATATTATCTAAAGCTTCTTTTGAAGAATCAGCTAATTCACCAATTAACATGAATTCAAGAGCTTTACCTGCGCTATAAGTGTCTGATGATGGTGTTACAATACTAAAATCGCGAGTTTCAGGAGAGTTATAGCTTGGAATTTCTGTACTATTAGTAATCACTGATTGAGTTAAAGGAATAGCAAGACCAAAATCAAGCACTTTAACTTGTCTTTCAGTGTACCCTAAATTTGAACATTTTATGTCTCGGTGAGAAATCTTTTTAGTGTTTAACATTGTTAAGAATTCTGTAATCTGGGTTAAATAATCTGTTACAACTTCTTGTGTAACTGCATTTTCTTTAAATAAATTTAGAATAGTATCTGGAACATATTCCATAACTAAATATGGCTGTTCACGGTCAAAACTATGGTCTAAATAAGTTATTGTCTGTGGGTGAGTTGCCTGTTTAAGAAAATATGTTTCATTTACAACTCTTTTTTGTCTTTCTTTTGCTAAATATTCCTCTTTAGGTATTTTTATCGCTACGGGAGTAGGATTATTACCATCAGATTTAGAAGTACCTAAATAAACATTCGAATATCTGCCTTCATTTATTTTGCTGATTAAGTTGTATTCTTTTCCAGCAGATGATGGTGGAACTATAACTTTACAATCTGTCATGGTGTTATAAAAGCATATAATATATATAAATATTATTGTTCTGAACCCAAAATAACAGAGTTTTTATAAATAGATTTAGAAATTAAAACTAAAACAATGACTGAAAAACTAAAACCGCAAAGAATCTCGTTGGATTTGCTAATTCCAATAGAATTTTTAGTACCTGAAGATAAATTGGAAGAGATTGCTGAGCATTATGATGGGACAGTTGATTCAATTAAAGCAGGCATTGTTTACAGTTATGGAGACAAATATCTTCTTACTGATGGTAATAAAAGGGCAGTTTTTTTAAAATCACATAGCCATGATGAGTTTAATTGCTATCTGCAAGAAGACGATCCAGATGAAGTTGTATCACTAATTTTGTTAGCAGAAAAAGCAAAAGATATTGCTGATGTTAGTTCAATTACGGATTTAGTCAAAAGAGTTGTTCCTCGGGATGAGTATGAACTTATAATGGGTATTTGTGATAGTTATTGAGATTTTCCGAACTGGCAATAATTAATTATTCTACATCTCTTACAATTAGGCTTGATTGGAAAACAAACATTCTGGCCGTGATCTACAAGAAGCATATTAACTTTGTTCCAGAATTCTTGAGGCAAGAGTTTCATTAGTTCATGTTCGGTCTCAGATTCTTTTGTTGTATTAACCCAACCCAATCGATTACTAATCCGATGAACATGAATGTCTACTGCTACAGCGGGTTTATTGAAAGCATAGTTCAACATACAATTGGCTGTCTTTCTTCCCACTCCAGGTAAGGAAGTCATCCCTTCAAGAGTATCCGGAACTTTTCCTGAGAAATCTTCAATAATCATCTTACTTATTTTCTGGATATTCTTTGCTTTGACTTTATAGAAACCGATTCCGTACAATTCTTTTTCTAAGTCTAACAAATCAACTTTTAGAAAATCTTCAGGGAATTTCCATTTCTTAAACAATTCAATAACAATTGGAATTGTAGTAGTATCTTTAGTTCTTGCACTTAACATCGTTGCGATTAACATTTGAAACTTAGAATAATGTTTAAACTGTTCCAACATAGTTTGTTGATGGTCTTGTTTTAAGATTGAGAATATTTGGTTGTAGTTGATCATTTTCTATAAATTCCTTTTGTAAATGTTCTTGCGATGACCAATAAGTCTTACTGCAATGATTTTCTCTTCATCGATTATATCAACAATTGCGCGGTAATCTCCAGCTCTGATCTTGAACCCGGGAACATTAATTAGTTTCTCAAAAAAACGTTTTGGGTTATCTCTTGCTAGATTAATTTTGATAACAATTCTCTTAGAAATTTCTTTTGGTAGTTTTCTTAATTGATTAAGTGATTGTTTACGCCATTTAATTGAATATGACATTATGTGAATTCTTTTAATACATCTTTATGATCAACATATTGAGAAAGAGGTTCTTTTCTTGCTTTTTCTAATTCTTTTTTTGTGTTATCACTTAACTCAAAGTCTTCTTTAAGAAAATGAGAGATCTTATGTAGTTCAATTTTTATTTCTTGAATATCTTTATTAAGTTTTTCTAATGTTATTGCCATTTTGTTATTCTTGATTATTTTTTAATATATAAATCTGTCGTTGCTTAATTTTCACAACTCACTAATTTCTTTCACGGCTTGAACAAATAGTTTAACTTCATCTTCTGTATTGTAGAAACTTAAACTGGCCCGGATAGTTCCGTCTTTAAAGATAGATTCTTTATTCTTATCATTGTTAAACCAGGAATGGACACAATGCAATCCGCTTCTGACCATGATACTATTGGGGTCGTTAAGCAATAAAGACATCTCATGAACTTTCCTGCCTTTAATTACAAATGAAATTATTCCAGATCTTTTCGCGGCTTCTTTCGGTCCTAATATACTAATCCCAGAAATTTCAGATAGTCCAGCAGTAGCAACTTCATTTAGATGAACAATATGCTTATGAATATTCTTTGTCCCAATATTATCTAAATATTTTATTGCTTCTCCGAAACCGATGATACCTGGATAATTCTGTAAGCCAGCTTCAAATCTTTCTGGAATTTTTTCCATTTCATAACTTTCGTAACTGGAATCAGTTACAGTTTCACCTCCAACCATAAACTGTTTTAACATTTCCAGATTTTCTTTTGTACTAATCAAAGCACCAACTCCATTAGGTCCGCAAATTTTGTGTGCAGAAACTGCAATAAAGTCTGCATCTAATTTCTTAACATTAATATCATGATGTATAGCTGCCTGCGCACAGTCCAGTAAAACTTTTACTTTATGTTTATGACAAACTCTGATAATATCTTTTACTGGATTAGTCACCCCATCTAAATTTGAAGTAAAAACAACACTTACCAGTTTAATTTTTCCTTTATGCTCATTAAGTTTTGTAATCAGATTATCCATAGAGAACTCGTTCTTCGGTCCAGATTCAATAACATCATGTTTGATTTTCCATTCGCTTTGCAATTTCAACCAGGGAATTAAGTTTGAGTTGTGTTCTTTATCTGATGTTAAGACAACATCACCATTTTCAAACGGAAATGAATTAGCCACTAAGTTGATTGCTTCCGTACAGTTTTTGGTAAACACAACTGCTTCCGGTTTAGCATTAAAGAACTTAGCAATCTTTTCTCTAGTTTCATTAACTGCTTTGTTAACTTCCATCGAAATAGTATGGTTGCTTCTACCTGCACAGCCAGGAAATTTGTTGTAATACTCGTTCATCTTTTTAATAACTTGTTTTGGACGAAGAGACATACAAGCATTATCAAAATAAATGATCGGCTTTTCGTTGATTTTGCGATCTAGAATAGTGAAATCTTTTCTTAGTTCATTGAAATCTATTTTCTTCCCAAAGATTGATTCTAGCATATTAAGTAGAATTAGTTTAGTTTATTTATATAATTTGCTGTCTCTTTTAGTTTGTACGTGTGAAGTTTAGTTTATGTAACAGACTATATTTTGGGCAATTTTTTACTTCTCCATCATAAGGAGCAAAAGCTTCATCAACCTCAGCAAGTTTTGCTGCTCTTTCTTCTATTTTATGTGGTTTTAATAATGCGGTTCTAAATTCTTCAAATCTCATTTTCATCCTCCACTATCACCTTAGAAATTTAAATTAACAGTTATTAATAAAGTTTTATCTTTTTGAGTACTCTATTCCCTCTTAAAGACAGCAAAATAAATTATAATCAATAATATCAAAGCACCTAATCCAATTAATCCCCAACCAAACCAATCAACGTTCGTACTTAATTGCCGTTCATATACTCTTAACGGTTTTGGACCAATGAAAACTTGCTCATTAACAAAGATTGTTGGTGTGCCTTCTACGTTCATTTTCTTAATTTCAGAAATTTGTTTTTGTAATAGTTCTTCTGCTTGAATTGTTTGTGAACAAAAAATTATTTTCTTTTTATCAACTTCTTCAATTCCGTCAAGAATAGAATAAACATTTTCTTGCTTATCCAAATCAGCAAGGTTCATCTGCATCAAAGCATTATGAAATTTCCAGAATGCTGCTTTATTTTCGGCAAACAAACAATTTTCTAATTTAGAAATGTATTCGTGTTCTTTATGTAAAGGCAGATGGACAAAAGTAAATGCAATAGTTTCTTTATTGCTAACAACTAATTCGTTAATCGTTGGATTAACTTTTCTCGTATTAACACAAGTGTAACAGCCAACGTAAACTAATTGATCTTGACTTTCTTTTGGTTTGTATGTTGGAAATAAACTTAAATCAACACTCTCCAAACTTGGTTCTGCTCCTTCTGTTTGAATATTAATCTCTTCGTTACCGCAAGTAGATATTTCTGAATTGCTTCCAGTTGGATCAAATAAACATAATCCTCCTTGGTCTTCTACAGAAGGACCATTACAATTACCATAAACGTAATAATTGTAGCCAGAGATTCCCGTCCAAACTAAACTGGCTATTAACAAAATTGTAAATGCCCAGGAAATAATTTCAAAATGCCTAAAGATAAACTTTCCCATTCGCGGATTCTTTCTTAAGAACTTTCCGGTAATAGAACTTTTAATTCTAGAATCTAGACCCGTATGACACTTCCTTAACGTAATCTTTCTAAATACACAGTCAAAGGCTTCAATAGCGATCTTTCTGTGCGTAGCTGAAAAGATTCCTAAGATTCCAAATACAATTAAGGCTATGAAACAAATCATGTTTAAGTGTATTTTCTGTATTATTTATAAAGTTGGTGGTTGGTTTGGTAATTTGTAATGGGTTATGGGTTTTGAGTACTGGGTTCTTTTACACATTACCCAAAACTCACTACTCACAACTAACATAAAACATATAATCCATATACATCAACCGAAAGCTTTATAAACAAACCGGACGGATTGCTAGTTTCATGTCAATAAATGATTTATTTGAAACTGAACAAGTACAGAAACCCTGTGGACATAAAGTGTTATTAGTAGATGATGAACCCGGTCAAAGAGAATTAATGGGAATAAATCTTGAAAATGTAGGCTTTGATGTAGAAGAAGTCGGCAGCGGTTATGAAGCTTTAGAGAAATTAAAACAATTTCATTATGATGCTATTGTCATGGATACACAAATGCCAGGAATGTTTGGTTACGAAGTTTGTTCTGCTGTAAGAGAAATTCCTTTTGGGAAAAAGCTGGCAGTTTTGGGCATGTCTGGTAATAAAAGTGTAGATTATAAACGTAACTGGGATGAAGCAGAAGCCGATGCTTTCTTAGATAAATCGGAAATTATGAACTTACCTTATGTGTTAGAAGTAAAAATTAATGCAGCAGTTGCTTACAGAAGAGGAGTTTGATTTACTTTTTCTACGGCTTCATCCGGAATAATACTATTTTGTATACTGGCGCCAATTGAGGCGCATTTTGTGAGCAGGGCACGGCACCTTAGATTTTTTCTCATTACACTCGAAAAAATGTGCCTCCTTTGGCACTGCTCACAAAATCCCCGCGCCGTGCCCCAGTATACAAATTTCTTCTATTCTGGATGAAGCCTTTTTCTACGATAATTTAATATACAAATAAGTACTACTTCTATACATGAGTATAAGGAAGTTTAAAAAAGAAGATACAAGAGAAGTTGCTTTATTGATAAAAAATACTTATCAAGAATTTAATTCTCAAGAGTATTTTAGAAAATCTGCTATTAGGAATTATCTGGATCGTTATGATCCGAATAAAAAATCTGTTGAAGATCTTTATAAAAAGTTATCAGAAACAATAATTTTTTATGTTGCAATTAGTAAAAATAGGGTTGTCGGCATGATTAGAGGTAAACCCGATAGGATTGTTAATTTATTTGTAGATAAAGATTATCATCACAAAGGTATAGGAAAAAAGCTAGTTGAAAAGTTTGAACAGGAAGCAAGAAAAGATAAAATAAAAGAAATCAAGATTAAATCATCATTATATGCAATTTCATTCTATCAGAAGATGGGCTACAAGAAAACTACTGGGATTAGAGACTGTCATGGATTGAAAGTATGTCCGATGAGGAAAAGATTTGTTCTATGATAACTTAGAAAAATCTTCATAATTCTGAATAATCGATTTCTTTTTGAATCCCCTTAAACTTTCTAAAAAAGCAACTTCCTCTTTCTCAACTTTTTCTTTGAACTTTACTTCAATTGCTTTCTTGCCAACAATAAAATCTACTTCTTTACTGTTTTCGTAATAATATTTTGGATTCTGACTTTTTATTTTTAAGAAAACCAAATTCTCGAACAATGCTCCGAGATCTTTAAATCCCACAAAAACATTTTTTATGCCTATATCTGAAATATAAATCTTTTTTGGAGACCTAATTACTTCATTTAATGATTTGGCAAACCTACTAACTTGGTAAATCAAGAAGACTTCTTCAAAATAGGAGATATAATTAATCACACTATCAACTTTTATTCCTAAGATATTGGCAATCTTGTTATAACTCATTCTTTTCCCTACCCTTTCACAGAGCAAAAGGAATAATTCCCTCAATTTATTGACATTCTTAACTCCATGTTTCCCAACAATATCTTTGTAAATGATATCATCCACTAAAGAGGTTATTTTTCCTTTATTTTTTGTGAGAACATATTCAGGCATACCGCCAAATTCCAGGTAATTAAGGAAATGTTTTTTGTAAAGATGAAAATCTGACTTTTTTATTTCTATGTTGTTAAATAAGAGAAATTCATCGAAGTCTAGGGGTTCAACTAAAAAGACTTTATTTCTCCCAGTAAGGAAAGCTTTTGTATCTTTCAAGATTAAAGAATTTGAACCGCTGATAAAGATCTTAACATTTTCATGGTCATGCAATATTTTTAGTTCCCTTTCAAAATCATTTTTGTATTGGATCTCATCAAAGAATAAGTAGATTTTTTCTTTCCTAGTTAAACCATTTATTGTCCGGAATTGTTCAACAATCTCTAAAATAGAATGGTTATCAAAGATTGGATGTTCCAAAGAGATAAAGAGTATATTCTTGCCGGGTTTTTCTTTAAGTAATTCTTCAATTGTTTGTTTGATTAAAGTAGTTTTTCCAACTCTTCTTAATCCAGTAATAATAGTAATTTGTTTTTCCTGAGCTTCATTTAGGAATAAATCTAAGTATTTGTTTCTTTTAATACTTTCTGCTTGAAACTTTCCTTCCCACCAGGGATTAAACTGAATTAATATTTCTTCCATGAAATGTTTAAAATGAACGTTTATTTATAAATGTTTCCATTGGCAATGGATAAAATTAGGTATTTTTGTCCATTGGCAGAGGATAAGAGTTTTTGTTAAGAAATATTGGGGTGTTGTGTTTTAGAAAACGAAAGATTTATAAATAATTAGTCATTTAGACGTAGTAACATGCTTAATAGAAGAAAGTTTTTAACTATAGGAACAGCAGGTGCTGCTGGATTCTTATTAGGAATAGGAAGTACGAACGAAGCTTATGCTACAGAAAGGCCCGAAAAACCAACTATTACTAAACACGCTCCTAATGTTTTAGATATTAAAACGAATGGCTATGATATTAATTTAGAATCTTACTTAAAAGATCAAAAATTAACTGTTGTTGAACTTGGTGCTTATTGGTGTAAACCTTGCAAATGTATTATTTCACAGATCTTAAAAGAAGGGGCAAAATATGATTCAGATTTTATTATGGTTGACTTGTCTTTTCCTGATGAAAATGGCGGAACTATTGACTCTCCTGCCTATAGATACGCAGTTAAGAATGGAGCAAGAAGTTTCCCATTTTTCTTAGTTTATGATGGAAAAAATCTTAAAGGAACTATTGATTATGAAAACTGTGACCTTGAAGATTTAGTTGAGAAAGCTAAGAAGTTAAAATAATTCTTTGTTAAAGTATAATGTCTTAGGTGCTAACTAAGATTGTTGTAGGTTGCTGTAACGAAAGCCAACGACTTATTTTTATTGTTTAATTTTATCTAAATAATGTGCATAAGTTCTTTGTACTCCTGCATAAAGTGGATGGTCTGGACTATCAACTATGTCTTGAACGTTTGTTCTAAGAAGAGTCCAGTCAACTTTTCTGTCAGCAAGATTACGGTCAGTAAAATCTATTGTTCCAAACTCTCTAACAACAAATAAGCTTCTGTAAGGAGGTAATCCTGTCCCAGACACTATTTCCGAATGGATTTCTTCACCATCAATTACACCATTAAACTCTACTTCTACTTTTGGTTCTTCTTTTTTAACAAGTTTTTCTAGCCCTTCCTTAATTGGTGTACAGCCAAAAGCAGTACTAAGAGCAAAGAAACCAGCGAGTAAAGTTGTATATATTCTTTTCATTCTTTTTCTGATTATCTCTCTAATTTAACAAATATTATTCCAATAAGATGTAAATAAATGCCTAACTAATGGAGTAGGAATATTATCCCTGAATTCTTCTCTCAATTCGTCTAAAAGTGCTACTTTAGACAATTCTGGCAATTCACAGAACTGATATGGGGTCTTTCCATTTAATAAAAACGGCTTTTGTAATTCTTCTGGAAGTTCTAAGTTTGGCGGTAAGCTACAATCTTCTCCAAGAAGATGATCAACTAAATGATCAATGAAATCAACACTAGCTGAATCAGCAACAAAATGTTCTTTAATAAATGTTAAACGACCATGTTCTCTTCTGAAAGAGTAACCCCCATAAGCAGGCCAGAATACATGTGCCATGCCCACATACTGATTAGGGTCAACGTTTTCCATACCTAAAACGTAAAGTTCTCCTTCAACTAGTTTTTCTGACATTTTATTCTTCCTCCTTAAACATTGTATTCCAAAGGTTTTAGACTATCATACCAACCAGCAATATACTCTCTCAATTTAGGTTGTGCTTGCTCTCTTCTTCTTAAGTCAGCAAGCATTTTGGATTTTAAACAATTATCATCAGAGAAGTGACTCTCTATAAATTTTGCTTGGTCCATATTTCTATAATCTTCTGCAGCCCACTGAGCAAAACCAACTGGAACAGCTATAGTGGCAGCAGCAGCATGACCTAGACCTCTGCCAACTTTTTTTATGATAGATTCTAGTTTCTGTGTCATTTTTAACAAACCTCAAACTGTCCTCCTGGCTTTTCTCCAGGTGGCGGGATTCTAGATTCTTTCCATTTATTAGGATCATAAAGGATGCATAACACTTTGTATTGGCTTTTTAAGATTTCTAAACTTCCTTCTCCTGAACTCAGAGCTTTAAGCAAAAAATCATCCTCTTCAAACATAACAGAAAGATTTTTTTCATAATCTGGACCTAAAACCCTACTGCATTCATGATGAATTACTCGTTCCTGCCATTGTTCAGGAACATTTTCTAATAAAACATCTAATGGTTTTAGTTGTTCTTGTGGCATTATTATCACCTAAAATATTTAATAACTGTTCTTATATTAATAAAAGTTCACTAACTTCCTGCTGCTAATTTCACTAAATTATCTAATCTTCTTTGATATTCCCTACCTGCATTTACCACTGCGCCAATTATTTTTTTTAATTCTGCTGAATGATTACAACTGGCATAGAAGACTCCAGTATTTCCACTATTATCAGTTTGGACATTATTATCACGAATCCCGTCTAGATTAAAATCAAATGGTTGCTCAGTTCTATAAAAATCCATTACTACTTCTTTTTGAATTCCTGTCTTTACTACTTTAGTTTCCAGACCTTCCGCAATTTGAGAAGGGACTGTTTGATCTGAAGGAAAAATTGTTCCTAAAACAAAATAAGTTTGATCCTGAAGAGTTATTGCACTACCATTAGACACAGAAAGAGTATCGTATCCTAAAACCTGAAAACCATCTGCTTTAACCAAAGCCATTGGCCCCCTATAAAATGGTCTTTCAGAATCATCCGGGTCAAGTATCTCTTTATTACAACCAGGAGAAGAATCAGTTTCTTCAAACTTTACTGGTGCCAATCGAATATAATCTGAGAAAAGACCAGTTTTTTCTAACTTTACCCCTTTTAATCCTAAGATTTCCCGAACAGCTTTTTTTTCTTTACGGCTAATCCCACAAAGGTCTACGTCAATCATTTTATTCCACCTCAAACATTAATAATTATTCTTTTATTAATAAACTTTTATCTTTTTGAGAAGTAACATCTTTCGATGACTTAATCATTCAAACTTATAATTAATATCTAACTCATTCCCTGCAAAAACTTTTAATTTCAGTCCGGGAACATGTTTAATCATGCCAATAAATTCTTTAGGTAAAGAATCATCTCTTGCATGCCCTTCCTCGCTCATATAATAAATAGCAGTAATTCCTGGCGGAGAATTTCCTGGTTCAATAGAAAAATCCTTAGCTCCTAAAGAACTAATTGCTTGCTCCATAACATAAACAAAATTAGCAAACTCCTCAACTTTTCCTCTCCAGGCATGATAATCGTTACAAGCTTTTTTATCTGGATTCTCTTTTAAGTATGACTGGCCAGCTATCATTAAGCCCTCGTTTCCAGAATGAGCAACAATTAAATCTTCTAAAAAACGGGTTCTTCCACTACGATGAGTAAATTCAGTAGTTAAATCTGCACAATGACCAATGAATCTTTTGTAAGCTTCTTTGTTTACTAGCCCAGAAAAAAAATTGAAACCAGCAGTAACCATTACAGATGGGGAATGATAAAGGTGGTAAGGATGAATTTCTCCATGATCAACCATCACTTCATCAAGTCTTCTTTTTTCCGGATAAAGAAATTCAGTCTCTTCACCAAACTTCTTTTCTAAGAAAGATAAGAAAGTTGGTTTTCCCCATTTAATTTCTTCTCTACCTGTGGGACGATGTCCAGTTTGAATATTCCTTTCAGTTAAATGCCTTAAAACAACTTTAAAACCAGCATAATCAAAACAGGTTTTTGGGGAAAGAAGAGAGAAATCACTTTCCATGCCTGCATCTTTTTTTGGCTGGACTTCAAAAGCAATTTTGGGATCTCTTCCAAACTGCATATAAAAAGCAGCGTCCATTTCTGAAAGCTGTTCCTGACTGACATAATGATAAAGATTAACATCTTTCATTCTGACAAGGAAAAAATTTTCATCCTTTCTGACTTCTACAATTCTGAGCCAGTTGCCTTTTTGGGAAGTGAAAACTTGGTTTTCTTTAGGTTTAAATGCCCTTTCAATTACTCTAGCGTGATTATTGTTTGGCTCACCGAAAAGGTTAGTTAACATTTCCATGGCCCGGCTATAATCTTCTACTAAGAGAGTTTTAGTAGCTGGAATGTTTTGATATTGGTGTTTAGAAGAAACTAAAGTTTCAAGTCTTTCTGGAGTTGCATGAATTCCATCTTGGGTATTCATGGATATAAAGAGAGGAAAGACTTTAATAAAGTTTTATGTTTTTGAGAAGTAGGTACTTAGAAAAAAGAGAAAATTAAAATATTTTTATTCTGTAAAATACTTAACAGGTGAATTATAATCTTCTGCTGGTATTTCTTTAATTACTTCATCTTTTGGTGTGTAATCACAGCCAGTACATGAATCTGGAGCAAAAGCCGCGAACATAGTCAAGACTGCAAGACCACTAAGAGCTATTTTCATCTTAGATGAAGGTAATTTTTTATCTAAAGTAATATTTTTTTCTGACATTTTAATTTACCTCATATTTTGATTAATTATAAGACTAAAAATGAATGTTCCTTTATAAATCTTTCTCTTAGTTCACTACTTATCAATAACTATAAATAATCAAACAGGAGGTACTTCTAAAATGGAATGCGGATTAACTAACTTAGCAACTTGCCTGCCAGAAAAAATGTTTGAGTATCTAGCACAGATGCTTAATGCTCCAATTCAACCATTACTAGACATGATTAATTATCTACTAACCCAGCCAGTTAATATCAATGTTTTTTATTCATTCTGGGCAATAATAGTTTATATTCTTTCAATGTTTTACGGATTATTCTTTCTCTTTGCAGGATTCCAGTTAATGATCTCTGGCTATGATGCTCGGAAAAGAGAGAACGCTAAAAACTGGTTAAGAAACGTCGTCTTAATGATTTTGTTTGTACAGGCAAGTTTTCTTCTCTACGATTTAATCATTCAGATAGCAAGTTTACTAACTGCTGGAGTTGTAGATATAATTGATCCTAATTTCTTTTTAATGACTGTTGACAATATTGTTAATTTTGGATTGCAGATAGTTTTATTGTTGCCCTATATATTGGTTTTAGTGATTACTGTCATTCTTTTAGGTTTAAGATATCTATTAGTTTGTGTGGGAGTAGTCTTATTCCCTTTTGCTATATTTTTCTATTTTATTCCGCCATTAGAAAGTTATGGTAAAATGATTCTAAATATTCTCTTAGTTTGTATCTTTGTAACTTTCTTTGATGCTATTTTATTGTTTGGAACTTCTATGTTACTAGACGTAGGAATCTTTTCTTCATTTAAGATTATTTTAGCAACAGTAGGATTCATGGCAATAAACATTCTAATGATTTTATTAGTTGGTTTTGCTGTAATAAAAGCCGCTTTTGCTGTAATCAACAAAGCAAAGAGCATAGAATCAAATTACAATTACGTTAAAAAGAAGTTAAATTAATCCGCAGGCGAAAACTGTGGGTTAGGTACTGGTGGAGGTAACGTCTCTCGATGACTAAATTAAATGCACTCCCATAACTCACGTTCTTCTTCACTTGGAATAGTTTCTAACGGCGGAGAATCTTGTCTGTATTTCCCCAATAAGACATATTTGCCTACATGATTCAATTCAATGTAAGCGTAAAGAATATTTGAATCTTCAATTGTATGAATATCTACTGGCGTATCCCAATGTTTTTCTAAAAGTTTTTTTGCAAAAGTACGCCGTTCTGGATAGCGAGAGAATAAATAAGTTTCAGCCATCTCTTTGGTCATCTTATAGGCTTCTTTATCATTAGGTGACATTAATTGTTCGAGAGTTTGGTCTGCAATTTGTTCTGGTTGAATCATTTTATTATCAGATGTTTACTGATTTATAATATTTTTGGATAATATGCCCTTGATTAACTTAGAAAAATCATAACCCTGCCTGCCAAGTTGATCTTAGTTTAGAATTACTATCACTTAAATCTCGAGTCTCATAATAAAAATCAGCAACAGTTTCTTCATTTTCAATAGTCCATAAATAACTCAAAGGTAAATGTAAAAACCTACAGATCTGAATTATCTTTCCGTCTGGGTGAGTTTGTGGATGGAAGTCTGTTTTTTCAGCCCAATATTGGGAGCCGGGAATGTAACCCATTTTTCCTGCGAAAGAATTTACTGTATGTAACGCTTCATCCAAACTCAATTCAGTTTTCTCTGCTAAATCTTTTGCCAGTAATCTATGAACATTTGGCTCTAACTGAAAAGACCATGGTCCAGCCCTCATAATATCTTCGTCAGTTTCATCTTTTAGTTTTCCTTTCTCTAAGATACCATACATTAAATCATACCATGGCAATCTTTCTTCTAAATCAGGGATTTTTACTTGTAGGACTCTCTTTGCAGCTTTAACTACTTTTTTATCACTATCTTTTTCCCCAATCCGATACGCAGACATAATCCCAAATTCTGGACCAGCAATGCCGGTCTTATGATAGTAAATCTCTTCTAATTCTTTCCAGTTTTTACCATCAGCTAAAGAGGCAACATAAACTATATCTGCTTTTAGTTTAGCTACTATCCCATCAAGAGCCATTATAGAACTATTAGTTTTATGCTGGATTAATAAATATTTATGTTCTGAAAAAGAGAAAACTATAACTCAATTAAAACTAAAAAACGTCAACTATTCAATATCAATTTACATGCCCTGTACTTATCTGCAATTATTTCTCTTGCTTCAGGACTTAATTTATTCCAGCTTCTTTCCAATTTTTGCAATAACCAGCTACTTGCTTCATCAATATTCATCTTATGGCTAAAAAATGCTAGGTAAAACATAGAACCAATAGAATCAAAATGTGCCATCCCGTCAGCATCAGCAACGCATAAAGCTTCCTTGCTGTTTTTAGATTTGATTTTACTGCCGCGATGAGAAATGATACAATTCTTAACTAATTCTACTTTCTCTGGAGGATAATTAAATTGTTTGAGTAATTTTTCTGCTTCCTCTGCACTATGAATATGATGGTTTGGATATAAGTCATAATTGATTATACTTGCGTAATCGTGAAGTAAAGAAGCAATTTCAACAATTTCTTCATCAGCATTAAGTTTTTTTGCCATTAATTTAGCATACTTAACAACGTTAGTAATGTGATACTTCCAAATACCATAACCAAAATAATTAGTTTCTTTCTTACAGGCATCTTCTACTATCGTTGCAATTTGCTTTATCATTATGGTTAGAGATAAGAACATATTTATATAAATTTAGTGTCTGACAAAACAATTAGAATTTATAAAAAGATTGCGATAGTAATTTGTTAAATTGGAAACTAAAAAATTAAAAGAAAATCATAATTTTTCTAATTCATCAATTCTAAGTGCTTCTTGTTCACTCTTAGCGCTTAATTTCTCTTTTATTGGCATCAGTATGGAAGCATAAGCAGTAAAAAGTCTCTGAACTTGTTCGGCTAATTTCTCCGGTTTATCACATGATTTAGGAGAACTTCTTCCTAATTCCCATTCTTTCTTTTCAGGGTTATATATCCCAAAACATCTTGGCAGATTAAAATCATTATCTCCTACTTTAAACCAGTCAACATCTCCATTTCTTTCATCTTTATAGCCATCGACCATCTCCATTAATTGTTGGCCGGTTTGGCGAATATAAACCTCCATACTTACTTCCCTTTCTCCTTTTAAGATTACTCTAACAAGCGGAGAATCCTTTTTTTCATTGTCTCTAATTACTGCACTAAGTCGATCATAGGAATGATTATAATGTAAATCAACAACTTCTAATTTTGGTTTTCTTGGATTGGTTGAAGAACATTCCATTGTCGGACATTCTTCATAAGAACATACTGGAACTGGCTTGCATGGTTCTGGTGCAGACTTATCTACACAACCATGAAGAAATGCTGCTAAAACAACTGGTGCTGCAATTTTGTATAACATAATTATCACATTTTAAGTTAGTATAAAAAGAAATCATTAAACAGTATAAAAACATTGTTGTTCTCTAAACCATTTCTCACAATGACATACGAAATACCACAACAATTAAAATAAATTAAAAAAAGAATCTAAAACAAGCTTAATCCATACATCACAAACAACGGTGCAAAGACTATTGCAAACGTATTAATAACTTTTATCAAAGCGTTTAAGGCAGGTCCGGCTGTATCTTTGAACGGATCACCTACAGTATCCCCAACAACTGCTGCTTTGTGCGCATCTTTACCCTTACCGCCGTGCTTACCATCTTCAATGTATTTCTTAGCGTTATCCCAAGTTGCTCCGGAATTGCTCATGAACAAAGCCATCATCAAACCAGATAAGATAACTCCAATCAACAAACCACCAAGCGCTTTTACTCCTAACAACAAACCAATTGCAAGTGGTGCAGCGATAGCGATTATTGCCGGCAAGATCATGTTTTTCAAAGCTGCTTTAGTTACAATGTCAACACACTTAGCGTAGTCTGGTTTAGCTTTACCGGTCATGATGCCTTTAATTGCTTTAAATTGCCTTCTAACTTCTAAAACAATTGCGTGAGCAGAACTTCCTACTGCAGTCATTAATACTGCTGAGAAAGCAAACGGTAACATTGCACCCACAATTAGACCAACAACTACTGCTGGGTTTGTTAGCAAGAAGGTAATTGGAACATCAATAACATGTTTAATTTCTTGAGTAAACGCTACAAATAAAGCTAAAGCACCTAATGCTGCAGAGCCGATAGCATAACCTTTAGTAACTGCTTTTGTAGTATTTCCAACAGCATCTAAAGCGTCAGTAGTTTTTCTGATTTTCTTATCCAAACCAGCCATCTCTGCGATACCGCCAGCGTTATCGGTAATTGGTCCGTACGAATCAAGAGCGATGATAATTCCAGTTAAAGATAACATTGATACTGCTGCAATAGCAATTCCGTAAACTCCAGCCAAATAATACGCTGCAACAATACCAGCACAGATAACTAATACAGGTAAGATTGTTGATTCTAAACCAATTGCTAAGCCACGAATAATGTTTGTACCAGCCCCAGTAACAGAAGCTTCAGCAACAGCCTTAACTGGCCGATATTTTGTGCTAGTATAATATTCAGTGATAACATTAATTAGAATTGTAATTACTAAACCGATAACTGCTACCAAGAACAGGTTTAAAGGATTGTTTGTGTACCAAATAACTCCGTAAAAACCTGCAGCCGATATTAATCCTGCAGCAATTAAACCTTTATATAAAGCACCCATAATATTCTTAGATTTCTTTCCTAAACGAACAAACCAAGTTCCAATAATTGAACCAACAATTGCTACACAACCAAACATTAATGGTAATTCAACAGCCATATTATAGTTGTTTGATACAGATGGGATCATGGCAAGTAACATTGCAGCTAGAATAGTTACAACATAGGTTTCGTATAAGTCAGCGCCCATCCCTGCACAATCTCCAACATTATCTCCAACATTGTCTGCGATAACTGCTGGATTTCTAGGGTCATCTTCAGGGATGCCTTTTTCAATTTTCCCTACCAAATCTGCGCCAACGTCAGCAGCTTTAGTATAAATACCACCACCCACTCTAGCGAACAATGAAATTAATGAAGCTCCAAATCCTAATCCAACTAACATTGCTGGATCTTTAAAGATTGTATAGAAAACACTTACTGCTAGTAAAGCTAGTCCAACAACAGCCATACCTGTAACTGCACCACCCTGAAAAGCCACTTGTAATGCATGTCTTAATCCTTTTTTAGCAGTTTGTGTAGTTCGGACGTTTGCTCTTACTGAGATGCTCATTCCAATGTATCCTGAGATTCCAGAAAGGATCGCTCCGAATAAGAATCCTGCTGCTACTGGAATACCAAACAAAAAGTAAAGGATCACAGTTATAATCACTGCAAAAATAGCAATGGTTTTATACTGTCGAGCCATGTAAGCCATCGCTCCTTCTTTGAT
>CAZIMI010000011.1:0-15812 GCA_964540325.1 uncultured Methanosarcinales archaeon
ATTTTTATCTTTTAGAGTACATGATTATTCACATTCAATTCAACACTAAAACTTTATAAAGTACTCCTTTTTCTAACAATTCAATGGCAAAGAAGAAAGAACCTAAAGAAAAAACAACTAAAAAGAAAGCTTCTCCTAAAAAGAAATCTAAAAAAGAAGTAATCCAGCCAGAATTAAACTTAGCTCTAGTTGGACATGTAGACCATGGAAAAACTACTTTAACTGAACGTCTTTCTGGAAAATGGACAGATACACATTCTGAAGAGTTAAAGAAAGGTATTACTATCAGATTAGGTTATGCAGATTTCTCAATACATAAGTGCAAGAAATGTGATTTTTATACTTCCAAAGAATAATGTATTAAATGTAACTCGGAAACAGAATTTCAGAGAAAATTTTCATTGGTTGACGCACCTGGCCACGAATCTTTGATGGCAACCATGCTTAGCGGTGCAGCAATTGTTGATGGTGCTTTGTTGTTAGTAGCAGCAAACGAAAAATGTCCGCAACCACAAACTAAAGAACATTTAATGGCTTTACAAATTTCCGGTATTAAAAATGTTATTGTTATCCAAAACAAGATTGATTTGGTTTCAGAAGAAGAAGCACTTAAGAATTATCAACAAATTAAAGATTTTTTGGCAGAGACAGATTATAATGACGCTTCGATAATTCCAATGTCTGCCCGTGCAAATGTTAATGTTGATGTTTTAATCAAAGCAGTTGAAGAGTTTGTTCCTACACCTAAAAGAGATTTGAAAGCAGATCCAGTAATGTTAGTAGCGAGAAGTTTTGATATTAATAAACCTGGAATTTCTCCTAAAGATTTAACTGGCGGAGTTTTAGGCGGAACGGTTAAACAAGGAACTTTCAAACTGAATGATGAGATTGAGATTGTTCCTGGTTATATGGTTGAAGAGAAAAATAAGAAAGTTTGGAAACCGTTAAAGACAACTATTACAAAGATTTTTTCTGGCGGTGCGCCTGTTGATGAGATTCACCCTGGTGGAAGTATGGCTCTGGCAACAACTTTAGATCCAACAATTGTCAAGTCTGATACTTTGACCGGTTCTTTAGTGGGGGTAGCTGGAAAATTGCCTCCTATTCATAACCAAATTTCTTTAGTAACCAATCTTTTAGCGAGAGTTGTAGGAACAAAAGAAGAAACTAATGTTAAGCCTTTAGCTAAGAACGAAGTTTTAATGCTTAATGTTAATTCTGCGGCTACTGTTGGTGTAGTAACTGATCCAAGTAAGAAAAATACTACTTGTGTTTTAAAGAAACCGATTGCAGCTAATCCCGGGGATAGAATTACCATCTCTAGAAGAGTCGGAGATAGGTTTAGACTTATTGGTTATGGAATTCTTAAATAGAATTCCAAATCCTCGTCTAACGACTGCGGTTATGGGATTTTGAAATAAAAATTGTTCTGGGGTTTTAGGTGTTGTTTAAGAAAATGGCGTTTAATATTATCAATCCAGAAAAAGAGTTTCTTGTTGTTAGGCATAGTTATCTTAACGGAAATGCTTTAGATTTAGAGGATGCAGTAGAAAAAACTTTAGCTTTAGAAGAACATACTGCTGGCAGAGAAGTGGTTCCTGGTTTTGAAGGCGATCTTTTACAAGTGGAAGAAACAGGGGAAATTGTTTTAACACATCGAAACTTCATTTCTTTACCTGAGAAAAGATATCAAGAATTTAGAGAAAAAGGTATCGCTACTTCTTTAGATGAGGCTTTGAAAAGAATTGCTGAATATAAACAAGCTTATCCGGATCAGAGAATTGTTGTTTGTCTGGAACCAAAAGCAATTACTACTGATGCAACTCTTTACCAAACAGTTGAGGACTTAAAAAAATGCGGGTTTACAAATCAAGAAGCTTACTTTGATTCTTTCTTTGGCGGGAAATTAGATGTTGTTCGAGAAGCCAATGGATCTTACGGAACTAATTATCCAGTAAGTTTACATTTGGCAATGAACATTTTTTCAAAGCAAGTAAATGTAATTAAACCTAAAGAAAAACCGGATGTGGTTACTATTCCTACACCAATGGGTTTTGGCCATCCACAGGTTCCGGTAATATATGGTGCTCTTGGTAATTTAGAAAAATTAAAAGAAATGGCGCAAGATCCACTAGTAATTGGCGCTTATCCTCGTTCAGACAAAAATACAGCGGAAATGTTGTTTGATTCAGTTACAAACACTTCTAAGATGAGAAAGTTTTATACTATTTCTGTATGAATATGTAGTAAATAGAAACTTTTTTAAACAAACTTAAACTAAATATTCTTAATGATCTCTTTTATTAAAAAATGGTGGGCTGAACTTCATTTAAAATATATATGTAAACATTGTCCATATGATAAAAAACATACTAGGGATATTAAGCATATTGGCAAGTGTTGGTGGAATGAACAGTGGAAAAAAGGCAATTATGACACTATTCCAATGTGGATGGGTATCAGGAACTTCTTCCGTGTTTACATCTTTAATAAGCCAATGAGAATTTGCATTAATGGAAAGATTTATGAAGGTTACAAATGGAAAAGAAAAAAATGATTTTAGATAAGTTTTTATAACTATATTGATTCTTAGTTTAAAAGAGGTGATAATAATGAGTGAAGCGTATTTCAAAGATGTTGATATTCTCAAAGGTCCAATCTTAGCTTTGATGAAAAAAGAAGGTTATCAAGCAGTAGATATGCATTATCATAGTAGGTTTAGTATTGATGGCTTAGCTACTGTTCCGCAAATAGTTAACAAATGCAGAAAAGATTCAATAGGAATAGCTTTTACTGACCACAATCATGTCGAAGGTTCTTTCAAAGCAAAAAAATTAGCTAAAGATGTTTTTGTTGTTCCGGGCATGGAAATTACTTGTCATAACGGGGTTCATGTCCTTCTTCATTTCTATAGTTTGGGAGAACTGAAAAAATTTTATGAAAAACATATGAAAAAACGGATTAAAAAAAACCCTTGGTTTATTGATTTGAATCATGAAGAAGTTATAAATATTGCCAGCAAGTATAATTGTTTGATTACTGCTCCTCATCCTTTTGGACCGGGTTTTATTGGAATTAAGAAATTTAAAACTAATCAGAGAATTCTAAAAAAAATTCATGCAGTTGAAGGAATAAACGGTTGTTGTATCGGCGATATGAACACTAAAGCAATTGCCTGGGCAAAAAAAATTGGTAAACCTATGACTGGCGGTTCTGACGGTCATTGTTTAGCAGAGTTGGGAACTTCGCTTACAATTTGTAAAGCTAACACTTTAGGAGAATTCCTTGACCAAATTAAGAAAGGTAAATCTTTAGTTATTGGTAAAGAAGAAAAGTTGTTAGAAGATGCTGTTCATGCTGTAGGAAAATTTGTCCGTGAGGAAAAGAAGACGCCTCATTCGCAGATGGAAAAAATGTGGAAAGATCGTGGCTTATTAGAATGGAACTATTTTAAAAAGAAGATTTTGGACAATCATTTCTTTCACCATTTTATTTCTCATCATAAAAACGCAAGCAGGAAAAACTTAAAAGGTCATAAACATACTAGACATTTAGCAAAAAGATAAGTTTTTATCATTCTTTTTTCTTCTTTTTAATTCCTAACCCTTCTTCAATGTATTTAACATCTTCTTCAACAATCTTAATATCTTTTTCTAAGACTTTCAATTCTTTAAAGAAAAACTTTTTGATTGGTTCTCTAAATACTGCTACTATGATTAAAACTAAGGTTAAGATTAAAACAAGAACCGTCTTCAAACTGAATCCAATGTGTAAATCTTCTCCCAGTGAATTAACAATTAGAAATCTGGGGATATGGCCCGCAAGAACTAAAAGTATGAAATATCTGTATCTTATTTGGGTTAATCCTAATAGTGCGCTTACACAATCACTTGGAAATATGGGGACAACATACGAAATAAATGCTACTATCCAGCCTCGTTTTTTAAAAATGTGATTAAAATGTTCAATATGATGCGAATCAACTAACTTTTCTAAGATGGGTTTACCGTACGATCTTACTAGCCAGAAAGATATTGAGGAGCCTATTAAAACAGCAACTAAAGCTAAAATACTGCCTAAAACTGTTCCGTAAAGATAACCTCCTGCTAGAATGATTGGTGTACTGGGAATAGGCAAGGGTACTGCTGCTAATAAGAGTAAAACGAATATAGGATAACTAAAAACTCCAAAACCAAGAAGATATTCTCTGACAAATGTGGGAGAAGCAAAATCTTTTAAGTTTGGAAAGAAATAGGATAAAGCAACAACTATTGCAATAATTAAGATTAAAACAATGTATCCATAATGCCTATGTTTTTGTTTCACTTGTATTGGTAAAACTTTACAGTTTATATTTATTTTGTTTATTGTTTATAGGGCTTCATCCGGAATAATACTATTTTGTATACTGGTGCCAAAGGAGGCACATTTTTTAATTAGCAGGGCACGGCGCCCATTACGAGTTCTCTGACGAGAAACTCGTGCGCCTCATTTGGCGCTGCTAATTAAAAAATCTACGTGCCGTGCCCCAGTATACAAATTTCTTCTATTCCGGATGAAGCCTGTTTATAGAAAAAATATATAAACCCTAAAAATATACCCTTTAATATGAATAAAATCCTCATAGCGATAATTTTAGCTGGGTTTGGTGTCCAGGTAGTAAAATTAATCGGGCTTTGGTTTAAACATAAGAGTTTAAGTTGGAGTGATTTGGTCGTAACCGGAGGAATGCCTAGTTCTCATTCAGCTTTCGTAGTTTCGATGGTAACAATTATTTATTTAGTTGAGGGAACGTCTACCGCTTTTGCAATCAGTTTAGTTCTAGCAATGATAGTTATCAGAGATGCTTTCGGTGTTAGAAGAACTGCCGGTGAAGAAGGTTTGGTTATCAACAAGATTGTTAAGAAATTAAGAATGAAAACAAACACTCATTTTGCGATGGGTCATACTCCATTACAAGTAACTGTTGGTTCTGTGTTAGGTTTCTTGATTAGTTTGGGCGTTTATTATTTTCTTTAGAAAGAGTTTTTTGAATTCAAACCTTTCCGGACAGACGTTACTATTTTATTAACAATAATTTATATTTCGTCTAATGCTTCTAATTGTCTCTTCTCATTCTTAGCCTTCGCGTACATTTCCATAGCTTCTTGTCCTTTTCCTATCTCGTTATACAAATCTCCTAATGCTTTCCAGACTCTTCCTTCTTTAAACTCTCTTATTGACAACCGGTAATCTTTTTTTCTATATGCCATGCCCATTTTGTAATGAAGTTCGTTTCCAGAGATGCCAGCTAACTTATACAATTCTCTGACAAGATGGAAACATCCACAAAAAGTGTGAAAGTTAGCGGCTTTAACATACATTTCTTTCGCTTCATTTTTCATTCCTGATTTTGTATACCAATTTCCAACTTCTTCATATTGTTCACCCAGCCAATGAGCTTGATTATTCCCGTCAGAGGGGTGGTGAACGCGAAAATTTAATTCTTTCTTTCTTATATCTGCTGCCTTACCCCATAAACTAAGTTTTAAATAAACTTCTTTAACCCTTTCCTCTCCTTTTGTCAACTTCTTTTCTTGCCACGGGTTTTGGTTTAAATTTTTAAGATACCATCTTATGAGAAATTCACTTTTTCCCAATTTCAAGAAAATTTGTTCTGCTTTTTCATATTTTTCTATTTCAAGATACCATTCAGCAGCTTGTAATTTTTTCCCCTGACTTTCCAATAATTCTGCAAAACCATTCTGTAACCTCTTATTTTTGCAAACTAATTTATCAAGCAATTTCCAAACCCCTTCCTTAGTTTTCTTAGGCATATGTTTCGATTTAAGCAAAGCGTGTTTCAAATAATCATATTTAGATTCAGGTGAAAGACTCTTAATTGCTTCTTCTATCCCTTCAAGATCGTGGCCATAAATTAATTCATATTCGGCACTAAGTTTTTTAGCTTCTTTTAAATCTGAAGATAAAGCAGCTATCCATTTTTCTGTATCATCAACTACTTCTTCTAACTCCATTAAAACTTGATGGGCTTTTTCTAATTCATGATCTTTGATATTATGGCTTAAGTGACTAAGTAAATCTTTAATCCTTCCTTCGTACAGGGAACAGTCTTTAACTAGAGCTACCGCTTCTATATCCAAATGTTTGACTAATTCTTCAATCTCTTTAACTTTTCCAGAAACGGTTACTTTACTTTTAATGCCATCAAGAAGACTTTCTACATTACCAACATAATTATTAAGTCTTCTCTCCGACTGACCAAGATACCGATAATCTCTAAAAGCCACCCGCATACCTTTCACTAGTTTTTCTTTTTTTGCATTTTGAATATTTTTCTTTAATTCTGCCAAATCTTCTTTCAATTCTTTAAAATAATTATGTTCACTTGCTGCCCAACCAATAGCTTTTTCAATATTTTCTTTAAGATCTTTTTTATCCATAAGTATCACCTTTTTAATTTGATATATTAAATAAATTGTTAATGTTTATAATCTTTACTGTTTATTGGCGAGATTAATCTTTTCTAAAAATAAATTGACAACAGAAAAGTATTTAATTGCTTATTGATTTCTTTATCCCTTACCCAATACACACCTACAACCTACCGCCTTGTTGCAAGTTCCATAATCTCTTATACAAACCGCCGTGTTTGTTAGCTAATTGTTTATGTGTACCAATCTCAACAATTTTTCCTTCACTGATTACCACAATCTCATTAGCTTTCATGATTGTAGATAAACGATGAGCAATCATTATTGTTGTTCTACCTTTCATTAGTTTTTCTAAATCTCTTTGGATTTCTTTTTCTGTTTCTGAATCTAAAGCGGAAGTGGCTTCGTCCAAGATTAGAATTTTTTTGTCTGCCAGAATTGCCCTTGCTATACTAACCCGTTGTTTCTCACCACCAGATAGTTTTACTCCCCTTTCACCAACGATGGTCTTCTCTTTTCTAGGTAAGTTAGCAATAAACTTATCCAATTGTGCAAACTTGATTGCTTTCCAAATGGCACGATCACTTGCTTTTGGATTGGCGTAAGCAATGTTAAACCAGAGAGTATTATCAAAGAGGATTGGTTCTTGCGGAACAACACTCATACTATTTCGCAAAGATTCCTGAGTGATTTTATTGATATCTTGTCCGTCAATTAAAATTTTTCCTTCTTGAATATCAAATAATCTGTAAAGTAGTTTTACCATTGTAGTCTTTCCGCCGCCGGAAGGTCCAACAAAAGCTACTTTTGTATTCTTTTTTATTTTATAATCAAAGTTTTTAATTACACTTTTTGGTTGATGACTTTGTTTAGTTACCGGATAAGTAAATGAAACATTCTTGAACTCAATTTTCCCCTCTTTAACTTTTAATCTTTTTGCTCTCGGATGATTTTTTACTTCATTTTCTTCTTTAAACATTTTAAACAAAGCGTCAACGTCAACACTGCTTCTGATAAATTGTCGATATCCGTGAATAAGACCAAAAAGTTGAGGAATCAATTTCCAAACTGCTGCATAAATCAAAGTGATTGTTCCTAGTGTAAGTTCACCCTGTGAAAAGCTGGTGAAACTAAAATAAAATATTGCCGTAATTCCTATTCCTAATATGAACGTCTGTAATCCTGCATGCCAGGAAAAATAATTCCAAAATCTATACCTTGCTGCTTTGAGTTTGTTTGATAAACTGTTGAAGTATTGTGATGTGCGTTTTTCTTTTGCAAAATATTTTACAGTTTCAATATTAAGGAAAACATCGCTAAGATTTTGTTTTAATGTATCTTCACGATAATTGGCAATGTTCTGAGGAATTTTTTGTAGGTTAGTAATGTAAATCCCAAGAAAAATGAAAGCAGCAGTCATGATCATCAGTGAAACTGCAGTCATCATATCAAAGTAAAGGATTACTCCAATAGATAAGATTAATCTGAAACTGATTGGTATAAAATGAAAGATGAAAGCATCAGTAAATGATTCAACTTTGTTAACTCCTCTTGTAAATTGTGAAATGATTGAGCCGGTCTTTTTATTGAGATGGAAACGATAGGATAAATTTAAAATATGCCAGAACGATTTCTTTTCAATATCACTCATCATTCTAGAATCCAGAATATTAATTAGGTGGATGCTTAAAAACCAAAATATTGAGCTAAGAATCTTAAGCATAAAGAAAACACCAATAGTTATTAAGAGAATCTTACCAAAGAATTCTATAGTGATCGCTCCTTCATTTAAGAGAGCACCTTTATCAATCAGATATTTAAAAATGAAATTGTCCATGAAACTAATAATTTCGTTCAGAAAAAAAACTCCAATTATTGAGAAGAAAACTAATTTATATTTACCAACAAAACTCCAGAGTACTTTTAAGTTATATTTCAGGTCAATTTCTTCGTATCTCTTTAAGTTAGACATAGTTCACCCTCTTTTTCTATCTAAAATAGGAGAAACTTTATAAAAGTTTATTCTTCTAAATCGAAAATATGATAACTGTTAAAGAAATGAAACAATTGGAAGAGCAAGCTGTACAGCAAGGGATTTCTATTGGCGAACTGATGGAAAATGCTGGCAAGGCTGTTTTTGAAACTGTTCGGGAGAAATATGACCTTGATGGAAAACAAATTGTTGTTTTCTGCGGTCAGGGAAATAATGGTGGTGATGGTTTTGTTGCTGCCAGATATTTTGCTGAAGAGACTAATGTTTTAGTATTGTTTTTTGGAGATAAAGAAAAGTTATCTGAAGAAGCGGAAGTGAATTATAACAAGATCAAAGGTGCTGTAATTGGAATTAGGGATAAGAAAGAATTAGAAGAATTTCATTTTCAAGAAAAAGATTATATTTTTGTTGATGCTTTGTTAGGAACTGGTATTTCAGGAATAGTAAGAGAACCATTTTCTTCGGCAATAGATTTATTTAATTCAATTAAAGCCGAGAAGATTGCGGTGGATGTTCCTTCTGGCATGGATGCTGACACTGGTGATATTTTGGATAAAGTTTGTGTGGTTGATTTAATTGTTTGTTTTCATGACTTGAAGAAAGGATTGGTGAATCATAAAGATAAAACAGTGGTTGTGGATATTGGCATTCCTGATGGTAGTATTAAGATTGAGAAGGTTTAGTTAATAGTTCTTCGGCTTTTTTTAATAAGTTTTTATCATTAGCGAAAGTTATTTTTTCAAAAGCCTCTTCAGGAGTTAACCATAAAAAATCTTCATGTTCATGAGATACTTCACCATCATGGTTATCCAAAGCTTCTCCTAAGAAGAATATTACTCGTTTATGTGCTTTTTCATTGTTTTCGGTAAAGTAATATTCTACTTCTTCTTTATACCCTGCAGTTAACTTAATGTTTGTTAGAGAGGTTTCTTCTTCAACTTCTCGTAAAGCTGCTTTAAGCTCATCTTCTCCGAGTTCTATTCCCCCTTTAGCAAATCCCCAATATTTATCTTCAGTATTGTATTGCAAAATGATATATTCTCTTTTATTATTTCTTTTTCTGAAAATAACCATCCCTGCTGACTTTAATTCTTTCATTGTTCATAATACCCTTCTTCAACAACGTATTTTAGAATTTTCTCAAAAGCTTCTTTGATAATCGGGAAATCTTTAATCTCTTCTTCATAAAATTTTCTTACTTGTTTTTCTGTCCACCCTTTCCAGTCTTCCTTATAATCCATCTCGTGAATTAATGCGTCTAATCTATCAACTGCCCGAGCAAATTTAGCTTCTTTAGTTTTTTGTTCTTCAAATTCTTTGAATAGTTTAGTGAACTTTTCTTTCAGTTCCGGAGGGAAATCTTTTTTTACTTTCTCAAATGCTTTTTGCTCTTTTTCTTTTTTATTTTCTCTTTCCTTAACGTGATGAATCGGAATGTCTCCTGCTTCGATCTCAACAACATCATGATACAATAATAATTCATAGACTTTTAACCTGTCAATTTTTTCATTCATCTGATTTAAGAAATAATCAGCAAGAATTAAACAACTCCAAGTATGTTCAGCAGAACTTTCTTTTCTACCTAAAACTGAGTTCATCCGTTCTACATGTTTTAAATGATAAAGTTTACGAAGTTGGTTAATTGATTTCATGGATTGTTGATATTTTATTGGTTTTAATAAATGTTGCTGAAAAAAACAAAAAACTATAAAAACAAACTTGAAATCTAACCTTTAAAATGATAATCGGTCTGGTTGGAAAACCATCAACAGGGAAGTCAACATTTTTTAGAGCATTGACTCTTGCTAGTGCGGAAATTGCAAATTATCCTTTTACTACCATAGAGAAAAATGAAGGCGTAGGATATGTTAAAGTAAAAGATCCAGCAGTTGATTTTGGCAAAACTTCAAATCCCCGAGAGGGTTATGTTGTAAAAGACTTTAGATTCGTTCCAGTAAAAGTAATAGATGTGGCAGGACTCGTGCCCGGTGCACATGAAGGTCTCGGTCGCGGAAACGCATTCCTAGACGATCTTCGACAAGCAGACGTTCTTATCCACGTAATTGACGTTGCGGGAACAACTAATGAAAAGGGAGAACCTGTTAAACCGGGAAGTTATGATCCTGCTAATGATGTTAAATTCTTAGAAGTAGAATTAGACATGTGGTATTTAGGAATCTTAAAGAAAGGCTGGGAGAAATTTGTCAGAACAGTAATGCAGGAAAAAGCAGAAATCCATTTAGCTTTAGGTAAACAATTGTCTGGATTGAAAGTTACTGAAGATATGGTTGAAGATACAATTAAAGAACTTGGTTTAGATAAAGATAAACCTAATTCCTGGTCAGAAAATGATTTGAAAGATATTGCTGTTAATTTACGTAAGAAAACCAAACCAATGATTATTGCTTGTAACAAGATTGATATTCCTGGTGCAAAAGAAAACTTTGACAAATTAAAAGAAGAGTTTACTGACCATCTTTTTGTAGCTTGTTCCGCAGAATCTGAACTGGCTTTAAGAGAAGCTGCAAAAGCAGAACTAATTGAATACGTTCCCGGAGAGGAAAGTTTTTTGAATCTAAATGAAGAGAAAATCAATGAGAAACAGAAAGCTGCTTTAGAATTTATCAGAGAAAATATTTTAGAGAAACTTGGCACGACCGGTGTGCAAAGAACTTTAGATAAAGCAGTGTTTGAATTGTTGAATTATATCGCTCTTTTTCCTGGTGGGGTTTCAAAATTAGAAGATTCTGATGGTAATGTTATCCCGGACTGCTTCTTAATGCCTGCTGGTACAACAGCTTTAGATTTCGCTTACAAATTACATACGGATTTTGGTAAGAAGTTCATTTGTGCTAAGGATGTACGCACAAAAATGACTGTAGGCAAAGAACATCTGCTGAAACATCTGGATATTGTGGAAGTAGTTGCTGGGAAATAGTCCCAAAACACTTATTTCCTACTATAGAAATTCTTATATATAAACATTCTTCTAAAAACAGCTATGGGGTTGATAGCCGACTTTTTCAAGAATTTGTTTGCAGATGAGGTAGAAGACAATCCAGAACAGATTAAGATCCATATCAACGATTTGCAGGATTGGGTGAGAATAAGAACTGAAGAGGTTGTTTACAACCATAAATTAGATGAAGCTTTAACCAATTATGTTAACAGATTTAAGGATAAACGCTGGTCTTTAGAAGTAAAGATTGATGATTGGGAAAAGAAGATTGCTTCTCTAGGTTTGACTTACAAAACTGAAGATATCTCTACAATTTTTAGAACAACAAAAAAGTTTTTAGATCTAATAACTTTTCCAGACAAACCAACTTTCAAATTAATTTTTGACTTTAATCTTGAGATTGAAGATGATTTAGAAAAGTTGCAGAAAGTTGTTGAAGCAAGTTCTTTTTCATATAATTATTCATTCATTCTTTCCAAAGAAGAAAAAGGGCTGGCCATCAATCCTTTGCTTAAAGAGCTGATAGATTTAACTAATCTTAAAGAAGAATTTGAAAAAAAGATTTCTCAAAGCGGTTACACTAAACTGGGAAATCTGAAAAGGAAAGCTTTGTTTTTAGAAGAATCTCGGGACAAACTTAAACAATTCCGGGACGAACTTGTAGCTAAAGGTGAACGCTTGAAGAATATTGAAGAAACAAAAATTAATAAAGAAAAAGAATTGATTTCTATCAACGAAGACCCAGACCATTCTAAGATTATCAAAGCCAAAGCCAGAAAGGAAGAGTTGTTCAAGAAAATTGAAGAACTTGATGATTTGATATTCTTATTCTTTTCAAAATTGAAACCCGCCTTAAGGCAATTTTTTGATATTAATCCCGGAAATAAGTTAATTAAAGATTATTTAGACAACTGCACGGAAACTTTTTATCATGATGAGGGTTTAGCAATTCTAAGTTTACTAAAAAACTTAAAATTTGCTGTTGAAGAGGGTAAAATTAGACTTCTACCACAACAGAATGAGGATTTGCTTGCCCTTATTGAAGAAAGAGACAAATTAGAAAATTTACAGAAGAAATATTACAGAATAATCAAAGAGCTTGAAAAGATTGAGATTCCCTCATCAATTAATAAAGATCTTTCATTTAAATTGGAAGAAGCTAAATATCGTCTGGAACATTTCTCTAAACAGAAAGAGAAAATTAAAGGGGCATCTTCTGATCTTGAAGAAGAAATTAAAGATTTACAGGCCTTACTGAAAAGGGAAACTGAACTATTTCAGAATTTAGTTAAGATTGCTTTAGACAAAGATATTGAGATTAAGACTTAAACTTCTGGTAATTTTTTTCTAAAGCTTTAATCCCCGGCATTTCTTTCCCAGCTAGATAAGTTAAAGCCGCTCCTCCTCCGGTAGAGATGTGGCTGAAATTATGGGCTAAATGAAATTTATTGATTGCTTCTGCTGTTTCTCCACCGCCGGCAATTCTTATTGCTTTTAGATTGCCTAAAAATCTGCCAATATCTTTTGTTGCTGTAGAAAATTTGGCCCATTCAAAATATCCCAACGGTCCGTTCCAGACAACAGTTTTTGCGTTTAGCAAATGTTTCTTGAACATTTCAACTGTTTTTGGTCCTAGATCCAAAGCAACATGTTGCGCTTCAATTCTGTTATAAGCAACAATCTCTGTTTTTGCTTGTGAAGATAATTTTTCTGCAACAACAAGATCTATGGGAAGAATAATCTTATCTGCAGACCATTTTCTTAACAACTTTCTAGCAATTATAATCGAACCAGAATCAATTTTTGACATCCCAACTTTAATCCCTTTAGCTCTCATAAATGAGAACGCTAAAGCTCCGCCAATTAAAATCTTATCTGCATTTTTCAGAGCTTGTTTAACTAAACCAACTTTACTTAATTTTGCTCCGCCCATAATCCAAACTGCCGGTTTTTTTGGTTTCAAAGCTTTGTTAAGAAAAAAGATTTCTTTTTCTAACAGTAATCCGGGAATGCTGGGTAGGAAATGGGTGATTGCTTCCAGTGAAGCATGTTTTCGATGACTAACAGCAAAAGCGTCGTTGACATAAACTTCGGCAAGATCTGCTAAAGAATGGGCAAAGGCAGGATTGTTTTGTTTCTCTTCTTTATAGAATCTTAAGTTTTCCAACATAAATATTTTTGCTTTACTTCTAGAAATCTTTTCTTTGATATCTTCACCAAAACAATCATTAATCTTTATTACATTCTTTTTTAACAATTTTTGCAATTCCTTGGCAAGAGGGTTCGTTTTTAGTGCTACAACAACTTTGCCTTCTGGTCTGCCTAAATGGGTGGCAATAATAATTTTACAATTGTTGTTTAGTAGAAATTTAATTGTCGGCAAAGACGCAACAATCTTATTGTTGTCTAAAATCATTCCGTTTTTTATCGGAACATTATAATCCACTCTAAGTAAAACCGTTTTGTTTTTGATTGGATAGGTTGCTAAAACAAATCTTTTCATGGTTGCCTCTTTTTTGTTAGGAAGAGTTTTGGTTTTATAAATCTTTATAAATTGTTATCTATAATTAAGAATGAACTATAAATTTATATAAGTTAACATTAATTATTAAGATATGAAAATTAAATTACATCATTTAGCTTATAATATTAAACCAAATAGTTTGGAATTAGTTTTAGAACTTCTAGAAAAATTAGGGTGTACACTTTCTTATAGAGAAAAAAATGCGCGATGGTGCATGATAAAACAAAAACCCATTCATCTTAGTATTCAAATAATTGAAACTAAAGACCAATCAATTCCAATTAAAAAGAAAATTAATACCCACATTGCTTTTTTATCAAAAACTCCTAAAGAAGATATTGAAGAAATTAAACAATGGTCTGAAGATAAAGATATAAAATTTAGACAAGGGGGTTGGTCTGATAAAGAACTCTGGTTTGATTTTCCAGATTTATTTGTTAACTTTGTAATTGAAATAATGCACACTTCATTAATAGAATAGCTTATTGCCTACAAATTCAACAACTTTTTAATCTCTCCATTTACTCTATTCTGAAAATCAGTAACTGTTTCCCCTTCATTCTTAATTGTGTTTAAAGAATTGAGTAAAGATTTAGTTAGATGCAGTTCAGTTTCTCTATCGAAAAGTTTAATCTGCTGTAAATGTTCTTTAATAATCTCTTCTTCAACATTCTCAGGGTTAGATTGGGAAATCTTTATTTCTTCAAAATCTTCTGAAGTCAGTTGGGCAGTATTCTTCATTACGAAATATGCTTCTTTACTATATAGTTGTTTAAAGATCTCTTTGAAATTAATATCTGAAACTTTGCCTTTATCTAAAGTTCCAGTTAATCTGATAGTGATCAAAGAATTTTTTATGTCAACATTATTAAAATGATTAATTATCTCGAAAGAAACAACTTCCGGAGTTTTATGGATACAATTGAAAACTAACGAATGGTGTTTGATTATTTCTAAAGGAATAAGTTCAACGGTTTGTTGGTTGTTTTCTACTGTGATTAAAGAATAGCTGCCTTTATTATACTTCTCTAATTCTTGAAAATTATTTGGAAACAAAGCCCCTGGATAGATGAACGTACCATAATTCTTTTCTTCTAATCTGGTTGGATGATGGATATGTCCTCCTGCATAGTAATTGAAATTCTTTGGTAAGAAGCTTAGAGGTTGAGATTCTAATTTTTCTAAATGTTTAGGTTTTAATTCTGAGATGGTGGTGTGAAACATAAAAATCTTGTAGCCTGGTTCTTGTTCGAGATTTTCTAGTTCTAAGTTTTGATAATAAATCTTATCTAAGAGACCTTTCTTGCCCAGAATCCCGGTAATCTTTGCTCCTGTTTTTTTGTCTATTGTGAACTTTAGGTGGAGTTTACTATCTTCGACTTCTCCTTTACAAACATTTATTAACAAGCCAGCATTTTCTAAAACGTCAATCATTGTTTTTCCTGTTGGTGAATAATCGTGTGAGCCGGCAATTGCATAAACTGGAATATTGTTGTCTTTTATTTCTTTAAGTTTTTTTGTTACTATTTTTAGGGTGTCGAGATTGGGAAGAGAAGTATTGAACAGGTCTCCGGCGAATAAGATGAAGTCCACTTCTTTCTGGATACAATTGTCTATCGCAGTGAGAAAAGCTTTTGTGGAAAGTTCCCGCATTTTATCATCTCGCCAGGAACCAAGATGTAAATCTGCTAGATGGGCGTATTTCATGGGGTCTTTTGTGTTGTGGTGGTTTATATTTATTATTGTCTTAGAAAACATTTATTGTTATAACGAGAAGAAAACCTTTTAAATAAAGTAAGATATTCTTAAGAACGTGGCCCCATAGCTTACCCTGGTGGAGCGCCAGTCTTATATGGCAGTGTTCTACACAATCGCAAGACAGCTGGAGGTTCCGGGTTCAAA
>CAZIMI010000012.1:0-15366 GCA_964540325.1 uncultured Methanosarcinales archaeon
CCTACATTGGTATGGCTGTAAGTTTCATTGTTTTAGTTCTCGCAGTTATCTTTGTTTATCCGATGTTTGGTGGTGGGGTTGTTGTTGGGAAAGCTTGGGAAGCGAGCTATGGTTCTTATTATTGGGATTCTGACGCTCCAGAAGGTTTTTATTGGGAAAAAAATCCAGTAAAAGGAAATTTGGTTGATACTGGAAAAGAAATAAATACCGAATTTTATGATCCTGAACTTAATCCAGACGATCCAGACGACTGGTATATGTCTCTGGGGGGTCACTGCCCCGATGTAAATGATGATTTTTGTCTTGTTAATTTTAACCCTGAATCAACTAATGAATACACTTGTTATTGGGAAAATTCCGTGATCAGTGGAGAAATTAAAAGCTACCTATGTACCGATTATGATGATGAAGAGGGATTGGACTGGATTGTGTGTTCTTCTCACGAATATGTTAATGGAAAAACTTTCGGAGATTTTACTTGCGATGGCAACAAATGGGTGAAAGTTCCAGACGAAGAATCCTGTAATGATGATTAAAGTAGTACAGAATACGTAGTTAATTTTTATTGTGACGGATATGAGTTGCATGGATGTACCTCCGATAAAGAAGGGAACAAGAAAGACAATTATATATGTTCTTCAAACAAATGGAAAAAATGTGCTAACATTGCAAAATTGGAATTAGATAGACATTACTGCGACGGCACCAGCTGGTTTACTTGCGATGAAACTACTAAAGACGAAGTTACTGAAGATAAAAAGTATTCTTGTAACGGAGTTTCTTGGGAAAGTTGTACAAATAGCAACGAAGGAACAACAACTACTAACAACCAATATGCTTGTTTTGATGACAAATGGCAGACTTGTACCGCAGAGATTGAACTAGAAGAAAAACCTATTAATAATGAAGTGGCTTGTTTCAATTCTTTATGGAACACTTGTGATGGAGATAATGCAGGGACAGTAACTCCTAACTACCAATATTATTGTGATGGGAAAGACTGGAGAGATGATTTTCACATTGACAATAAGAATTTCTATGAAGTTAAGGTTGTTAAAGGAACTCCTTGGAAGAATATTATAACCGATATCAATGATTACCCACATATTGAACTTTGTGATAAAGAAACGGAAGCTTTCTTAGATAAAGCAACTTTATGTTATGATCCAGGAGATAAAACTTTAGAACTCGCTTCATTAAACTATCTTAACTCTGGGGCAAAGAAACCAAACGCAACTAATAATGTTCTTTTCATCTATGGAGAACCATCTGCAAATGAAAAGAAATCTGTCAGTGTTATCTTACTGCAAGATCTTACCAATTCTCCGGTAATAATTCCTTCCGGCAATTTTGCTAAGAATCTAATCGCTGGTCAAAGGTTAGGGTTGAAACTTCCTACTGATGCAGACAATTACGAATACTATCTATTATCACACGAACCAGCAGAACTATTTGATTTCAATAAATTAACAATTACCCATCTACCAACTAAAGCTAAGTATACACCAACTTTAATCCCAGCCAACAATTATCAGTTTACTGTTTTGGCTGATAAAGCAATCACGATTACTCAACAATCAGGCGAAATTAAAATTACTATTGATGTTCCTGGTGAAGCGCCTGCTGCATATCCCATTCCATTCAGTTTGATTAACAAATCTGAAGTTCCTTTCTCAACATCTGAACCAGTTAAATTAACCAACTTAAATAATATTTTACTTACTGTTTGTACTGACGATAATCCTGCAGATCAATTAACTCTTTTAGTTTGTTTAAATGACCAACACACTTTGACTTTAGAAAAAGATGTTTTAACCAATGCAACAATTGGTGGTAAAGAAGTTGCTTTACTTTATCAAATCTCTACTAACGAAGATGGTACCCAAAAAAAGCAAGGTTCTATCTTCCATTTAGAAAAATTATCTGACACTAACAAACCTTTAAACTTTAACAATTATGTTGATAATATGGTTGCTGGTAGGAGACTGGCACTAGAATTCGAAAAACAACTTTACCTGATGGAACACCCTATTCAACAGTTCCTTTCTTTACCTGCTTTAAATCTGGTTAAATATTTGGATTCCGGTTCAGTAATTTATCCTGCTACTGGCAGTGAAAAGAAAGTAGATTTTCTTATTTCGGAAGGGAAAGTTATTCTGGAAAGAAATTTTGGCACTCCACCTCCTCCGTTCCAAATTAAAGCTTTAACTAAACAGCAGATTGTTGATACTCCCTTAGACTTAAAGAAAGAACTTTTCACCAGTATGTCTAACCAAATCCCTGTCCAGATATCAGACAACCCTGAATTTGGAATAATTTCTGTTGCAGAAAGTGATTTAACCGGTTATGATGCTTCGTTTAAACTGACTACTACTAAAATGGCTGATTATCATCTTAATTATCAAATTCCGAAAGTTTTTGATGATGCGCCAAGTACATTATTCTATTACTTTAGTGCTAATGTGGAAGACGGAAAGCCCATTAAAACTGCTAAAATCTATTATCTTTATGATTTGGTCGATGAAAACGAGCACGATTTCAATAACGAATTTATTGAAATATTTACTTCCGGTAATGAACTTGCCCTAAAATTAGAAGGCTTCTATTACTTACTAGGTTATGAAGGGGCAACTTCTGAAGGTAAGTCTTTCTTCAGTTTAGATAAATTGACTCTAAAACTGTTGAACGGCACTGAAGAAGAATTTACTGGCACAACAGATTTTGCTACTCAGTCAGTTAATTTCCCTGTACTAAAAGGAGAGATTACTGTAAAAGTTGATGATGTTAATAATAAAATTAAATTCTCTTCAGAAGGGGCAGAATCTTTGATTACTGAAGAATTTACTGCAGATCAGTTCTCAACATTTTTAACTACAGAAAACAAGGTTAAAGTGGGTAATACTAATTATGAAATTTGCGATACTTCTTCTACTGAAACTAATCAAGAAGTAGTTTTGTTATGTCCTGGCACAAAATTATTATACAAAAATCAACCTGATGAAGAAATAATTGATAATAAGCTATTTTGGTACCTAGGAATTGTCGATGGTAAGAAAACTATTAAAGTTAGTGATGTTGAGGAATTATCTGGAAAAATAACTTTCTCTGATTGGGGGATTTTCGTAGATAAAATTAAAGAAGGTAAATCTAAAATTTATAAGTGGAAAGATCAATTATTTGAATTAACTGGCGGAGATAAATTAGAAAGTTATTCTTTGAAGACTATCCCGGAAGGAAAACTTTACCCTCTACAGAATGTTAAATCGTCTGTGGAAGGCTTGCAGAACGGCACTTTTGTTTATAACGAGTATCTTCTGACTGCGAAACAGGATTGGACAGGAGATTATAACATTAAATTAAATTTAAAACCTCTCGGTTACAAATTGTTAAGCTTAGCAGGAATGAATATCACTGAGAAAAAAGTAGGTTTCGCTTATTCCATTGAAGCCCCTTTATACTCTCTAAAGTGGGATGAATCTGGAAGCCTAATAAAAATCAGTTTAAATGAACTGGATTCATTGGATGCATTTTACAGTTCCAAGTTTGCATCAGGAACAGAGAAAGATGTCCTTTTAACCAGCGGTGACAAATTAAACATTAAATATAATATGACCTCAACAGGTCCACTGATAATTATTAAAAAATGAAGAAAAAAACTAAAGCACGGAAAAGGACAAAAAGAAAAGTTTCCAATAAAGATAACAACATCAAACCAAAAATCTTTATCTCAGTAGCAATTCTTGCACTGATTGTAATTGTTGGCGTTCTTTATCAGTTTACTGGTGTGGGTAAAGCTATCTTTAAAGTTGATACACCCTTAGATACTATTGATGGGGTTGATATGGCTGCTTATGAAGCAATTGAGATTAATGTTGAAACTGTGGAAACTTTAAAGTTTAAAATGAAAACTACTGCTAGTAGCACTAGTAAACTATTTACAATAAATATAAATATAGATGAAGAAGGGATTTTAGAATATTCTTTACTGGAACATAATATTCTTTTAGCTAAAGGTCTTTTGGGAGGAACTGTTCTTAGTTCCGGTGATTTATATTTGGATGGCGACGAACTTGCAGATACACAGTTAAGTTACTCTAACAACTACTTAAAAATATTAAACACTAATTATATTGAACCTGCTGCTTCCAATATAACTCTCATTAACGGAGCAACTAAAATACCTTACGCAGGAGATGAAAAAATAATTGGTGCCGTACTTAACCAACCTTTAAACTTAATTTTTAACGTTACCAGTACAGTTCCTCCAGATGTTATTGCTTACTGGAAAAACGGAACTAATCTTACAGAAACAGAATTTGTTGTCATTGATACTGGCGATAACTATACAACTATAAATCTGACCTGGACACCAACAGTAGAAACTGCTTATTCATTAACGGTTAAAGCAGTTACCGGCGATAAAGTGACTACAGAAACTTACATTTTGTCTGTGGGTGGTATTATTTATGCTTTAGATGAAGAGAATTATCCGAAAATTGAAATTAAAGAAACAGAAACAGGTAAATATCTAGCTACCTTAACATTCTCAGGAAATAAAATGTTGCCTTTTTCAGTTCCCTGCGGTGAGATTGAGTTGGCTTCATTTACTGGTAAAGGAAAAATATCTGCTATCTCTAGTTATTCTCAATCAGTACAACGATGGAAAGAGGGTATCCCTTCAGAAATTGATTATTTAAAAGAAAATAAAGGTTATCTCTTAGATTTAAATGCGGCAGAAACAGCATTAACTTTAACAATGCTTTGCAGTTTAGATTCTGGTGCTTTACCGCCAAAAGATCCATCATCTTTAACTAAATTGCCTAATCTAGTTGCCGGTTGGAATTTAGTTGGGGTTAGTGGTTATGTTCCTGTAACTCTTGAGAAAATGAATACTAAAGTTACTGGCGGTATGCAAATAATTTTTGCATCCGCGATCAGCAATAGTGGTGCGACTTTTGAAGAAGTAACAGAATTTGAACCTGGAAAAGCATATTGGATTAAGATTGGATAAAAATGAAGATAAATAAACTATTTATTGGATTATTGATTTTACTAGCACTTACTTTTCTAGTCTTAGCAGCTGAAGAACCACCGGTATTAGATAACCATCAATTTTATGGTCAGGTTCAATGGGATAAGAATGTTACTATTGCTCCTGCAGTTGTAATTGCTAAAGTCGGCGAAACCTCTTATGTCTCTTCTGTTGAAACTGGCGGAACCTGTGATGCTCTTGTTTGTAAAAGTAAATATGGTTATACAGAAATTATCCGTGTCCAGGCAACTGCCGGCGCCCAAATAGAAATTTTCCTTGACAACGAATTAATAGAATCCATTGCTTACGAAGCAAATAAAGCTCAAAAGTATGATATTAATATTGCTGCTGTACCATTTTCCTGTGACCCTGACTGGGATTGCGATGCTTGGACTAACTGTACTAACGGAACAAAAAGTCATTTTTGTGTAGATAAAAATAAATGTGATCCTGCAGAACTTAATAAAACAATAACAAATAAATGCGGAACAGTTGTTAATGTAACTACAAATGTTACTTCTACCCCTATAGTCTGTTTTTATGTCTGGGATTGCAGCAGCTGGAGTGCTTGTATTAATAATCAAAAGTCAAGAACTTGTACTCGGACAGATAGTTGTGATACAAAACTTGCTGCCGGTGATGTTGATTCTATTGTTAAGACACCAAAACTTTCAGAGAAAGATGTTTGTATTTCAACAACGACCCCTACTCCATCTGCAGCCGAACCGGAAGTGCCTGCTTTCCCAGAACAGACTATCCCTGAACCAGCTGAAGAAAAATCTAATCTTTTGTATTACATTATTGGTTTCGTAGTCTTCATCTTAATTGTTGGCGGAGTTTTAGTATACTTCTTCGTAATTAAGAAGGGCGGTTCCGCTCTAGAAGATAACGTTAAAAGCCAGCTTAGTTCTGTTTTCAACAGAGGCAAGCAAGGCGGCCTATCTGAAGGTCAAGTTAAAGAAAAGCTTGTTGGTAAAGGTTGGGACGAAGGCATTGTCAAAAAGTTTCTTCGACAGAGGTAATCTGTAGAAAATGAAATGGAAATCTTTTATGTTGTTTTTTATTTTTGCAGTAATTATTGCTTTATGTGTAAGTTTATATCTTTTAATGGATTCAGAAATTGTTAAAGTTGTTTGTTTGATTGTTCTGGCCGTAACTATCTTTTCTGGTTTTGGTTTCTTATACTGGCATCATTCAGGTAAATTAATGAATTTTAAAGGAATGCTAAGTAAAGCAGAAACTTTACTTAATGAAGGTTCAGAAGAAGTAAAGGATGTTTATTTACAGATTTACAATACTTATCTGAAACTTCCTGAAAGACATAAACCAAACGTTTATACAAAAGTTATTCATTTAAGGGAAAAGATAACTGCGCAGTTAAAAACAGAGAAACATATTAAAGAACATCTTGATAAAGCCGTAACTGGCAGTTTAGATGAACAAAAAGATCATTACAGAAAACTTCATGCACATTATCAAAAACTGCCTACGAAAGTGCAAAAGAAGTATTATCCGCATTTAGTCCATCTAAAAGATAAGTTGGAAAGAGGAAAATAAATTCTAATTAATAAACTTCATCTGGAATAGGGTAAATTTGTATACTGCGTGCCGGCGCGTGGATTTTGTGAGCAGCGCCAATGGAGGCACATTTTTTCGAACGACGTGAGAAAAAATCTCAGGTGCCGTGCCCTGCTCACAAAATGTAACAGAAAACAAAGATTTTCTGGAACATCCCAAAAACTGTTTCACGTTTTTGATATGCGCCTATTGCAGGTACATGAAAAATGACAAAGATCATTTTTCAGTACTAAAATGGGATATTTTTCCCATTTTATGCAGTATACAAAATAGTGTTATTCCAGATGAAGCCTAATTAATAGAAAATTATATAAAACATACCAGCTGAGAGTGTATAAACAAATATATGGAGTGTGTTAAACACTACATATAAAAAAATAAAATAAAATGGAGGGAAAGAATTATCATCAATAATTGGTGGGTAAGCGAAGCGCATCCCGCCGTCTTTGAATGCAAAAAATGAAAAAACAATTTCATTTTTGCACAAAAATCAAATCTTTGTTTGATTTTTTGTGATAATCTTTGTAGAAACAATATGGAAGTAAAAGACCTTAAACCAAATACAGGAAGTGTAGATTTAGTATTAGAAGTAGTTGATAAAGAAGAACCACGAACTTTTGAAAAGTTTGGCAAATCTGGTAGTGTTTGTAATGTTAAAGTAAAAGATGCTACTGGCGAAGTTAAAATGACTCTTTGGGAAGATGATATTGAAAAAGTTAAAGTTGGAGATAAGATTCATTTACAAAACGGTTGGTGTTCAGAGTTTAGAGACGAACTACAAATCTCATCTGGAAAGTTTGGTAAAATTGAAGTTGTGGAAGCAATGGAAAATAGTACTGTTCTTACTAACGATCCTAATATTTTAAATCCTCAGGTGCCGGAAGGAATGGGAGAAACTGAAGAAGGGCCTGAAGGGGATGTTGAAGAAGAGACGATTGAATGAAATTAAAGCCTAGCTTAAGACAAAAAAAGAGGTACGTTGTTTTTGAAATAGTTGCAGATAAACAGTTCTCTGTTCTTGAGGTAAACGAAGAAATTGATAAAGTTATCAAAGATTTCTTTGGCCAATTGGGATTAAGTAAAGCTTCTCCTTTGTTTTTGAAAGAAAAGTTTAACCAAGAAAAGCAGAGATTTGTTGTTAAGATTAATCATAAACATGTTGATGAATTGAAAGCGGCTTTAACTTTAAGCAAAAGTATTAAAAATACTCCTGTAATTGTTAAGTCTATAATTACATCTGGCTCTCTTAAGAAAGCCAGTTTATATTTATGAGGTGTTAAAATGAATAAACAAATGGTTGATAAGATGGGTTATGACAGATCCATTACTATGTTTTCTCCTGACGGAAGATTATTACAGGTAGAATATGCTAAAAAGACTGTTAAGCAGGGTTCAACTGCGATTGGTTTAGCTTGTAAAGATGGTGTTGTCTTAGTTGCAGATAAAAGAGTGACTTCAAAATTATTGGTTGCAGAAGCGATTGAGAAAATGTTTCGCATTGATGATCATATTGCAGTTACTGCTGCCGGAATAATCTCTGACGCCAGAGTTTTGGTTGACAGAGCACAATTAAAAGCACAACAACACTCTGTAACTTACGATTCTAAGATTGACGTTTTGTCAATTGTAAAAGATATGTGTGACTTGAAACAGATTTGCACCCAATCAGCCGGTTTAAGGCCCTTTGGCGTCTCTTTATTAGTTGCAGGAGTAGAAGAAGACGGTACAATTAGATTGTTCTTAACAGAACCATACGGTCTTTATTTCCAATACTCTGCTGCCGTTATTGGCGAGGGAGAATCTGAGATTGAACCAATTCTTCAGAAGAAATATAAACCAACCATGTCTGTTGACGAAGGAATCAAGTTTGGTCTTGGTTTGATGAAAGATTTCCTGAAAGCAGAATTTAACTCTGACCGTGTAGACGTAGTTTATGTTTCCAATAAAGACAAACGGTTTACTAAATTGAGCGATGACGAGATTAAAGGATTGATGAAGTAGGGTTAATTTAATATTCTTTTTTCTTTATCTTTTACTACACAGACAACAAAAATAAGTTTCTTTTTCACTTTTATTTCCTGCCAGATTCAATCTTTGCAGAGAATCGATTTTTAATCCTGCTTCGTTTATTGCTCGCAAATAAAGTTCCATCGGACGTCTATCATTGACAATAATTACATTGCCTTGCTCTTCTAAAAGATAAATTCTTACTGTTGAATCTTTAGTTATTTCTTTACAGTTTTTTAATGGATTGCCAAACTGGTCACAAATTACTCTAAAAGTATCTACAGAATCTGTTTGTGGTAAAGGCATTTCTTTACAGGCAGCATCATAAATTGCGTTTGGGTCTGGATCCACAAAAATTAATTTTCCTTTAGGTTTGAGAATATTTGCTGCACTTTTGAATAACAAATCTTGGTTTTGCTTAGGAACATTTGAAGGTAGAAAATTTAATGTTACAATGTCTGCCATATTTTGGTATTGAGGATTAAAACCCATTAGACAAACATCATTATAAAGATAGTTGATTGGTTCTCTGGAATTTATTTGTTCTTCTGCCAGAATACCTTTCTTTAACGCGTCTGTACATTTATCAACAGCAGTAATTTTTGCTTTGTACCTAGCAAATTTGTCAGCAACAATTCTGGCAATATTCCCGTGATTACAACCCAACATTACTATTGTTGAATTTTCATTTATTTTTTCTTGTATTGCTGTCATCAAGCTGGTTTCTAAAGTAAGAACTTCATCTTTAGTCCAACCAACATAATCTTTCCAGTTTCCAGTAACGTCTGTTATAGCATAAGCTTCTTCAAACTCTTTTAATGCAAGAGGATTGCCATTTTTAATTGCTAGTTCTAGGTCTGAAGATAGTGGGGACATTTTAATAAAATCTATTTTTCACTAAAATCCCAAAACTTGAATCTGGCTTTAATATAATCTTCAATTGGTTCGTAATCTTCTTTATGTACTAGACGTTGTAATGGTTGGTAATCTTCTCCTAAACAATTGGCAACAATTTGTAGTGCTTGATTCATTGTACAAATGAAGCCAGAATGTTCATTATATACTCTTAATTCTTCAATTTCTGCAAAGGAAACTTCGCTCCGGAAAAGTCTTTCATCTCCACTTAATATTTCTTCTTTCTCGTCATAACTGGCTCGAATATTAGCGATTCCGATTCTTACTTGTTCCGCACTTCTTTCTACTAAACTTTCTAGTTTACTGACAATTTTTTCATATGGTTTCATTTTTTCATCACTTTTCAGTAATTCACGCCGAAACATTTAAATATTAGTTCCCCCTAAAGGAACTACTATATGGTTGATGTTAAGATTTTAGAAGAGATTGGACTTACTAAATCAGAGATCAAGGTATATCTAGCTCTATTAAAATTAGGTGCTTCTACAAAAAAGAATATTGTAAAAGAAGCCAAGATTACACATTCCAAACTTTACGAAATTACTGACAAACTTATTGAGAAAGGATTAGTGAGTTATGTGAAAAGAAATAAAGTTATGCATTTTTCTGCTGCTCCTCCTGAACAAGTTTTAGACTTTCTAGAGTTGAAAAAAGAGAAAATCTCTAAACAGGCAAATGAATTTGAAAAATTAATTCCTTCTTTAAAATCTTTAAAAGTTTCTCAAGAACCGGAAGTTGAAGTGTTTAAAGGCTGGAAGGGAATGCGGACGGCATATCAGATGATGTTGCGATCTTTAAAGTCTGGCGAGGTTGATTATGTCGTTGGGGCAACTTCAGGAGAAGATATTAAATCTGCAAGTAGATTCTTTGAAAATATTCACCGTCAAAGAAGAGAGAAGAAAATAGTTTTAAAAATAATTTTGAATAAGAAAGATCAAGAATGGGCTTTAAGCATTTTACGTGTGCCCAAATATGACAAAGTTCGTTTAATTTCGCATCAGTCTCCTTCGGAAGTAAACATTTGGCGGGATAATGTGATGATTATTATGTTAACAAAAGTTCCGGTATTAACTTTAATCAGAAGTAAGTTTGTTGCTGATTCATTTAGGAATTATTTTGATTTATTATGGAAAACAGCTAAGAAAGTTTAAGTGAGTATTCTTTTTTCTTTATCTTTTTTGCTTGGTTCTTCTGCGATACTCCATAAATAATTAAAATGAGTTAAATTACTTTTAGCAATTTCTTGGTTTTCGATTACGATTAAGTAATATGGTTCTGACCAGACGAAAACTCCTGTTTTATTTCCCCAAACAACTAATGAAGTTGAAGAAATTAATTGTTCTGGCAGAAAACGGTAATCTTCATATTTTCCAATAAAGTATTTTCTGTTTTTTGTTTCCAAGATTCTTCCTTTTACTTTTTTTCTAGCGGCTTCTCTAAGAATAATATTGAATTCTAGTTCTAAATGTGTACAAGCTTCTTCTCCTCCGCCAAGAAAGAAATACGGTTTATCTTCATGAATGATTAGTCTTAGAATATTCATGATTGCTTTTTTCCCTTTGTAAAGTTCTACTTTGGTTTCTGTTTTAGATTCTTTTTGTCTGGTTAATAATTGAGGGAGAATGGCTTTAAGATCTTCTTCTTTCTCCTGCAAATCTTTTAATAATGTATTGGGGTCTGCTGCAGAGAAATATTTGATTTTCTCTTTAGTTACTTCTGAAGCTAAGCCTTTTCCAATTAACTTGTTGATAATCTGATACATATGTACTCTGCCAATATGCGTCCTATTAGCTAGTTTAGTTGCCGTAGTTTCTCCTAAATCTAATAGTGCTAAATATGTTTTCACTTCTTGTTTCTCTAGTCCTAGTTTCTGTAATGTTGCTGAGATGTCAATCATTTTATTGTTTTCTCAATCACCTTTTCAATCTCTTCAAAGAATTTCCTAGCTCGGTTTAATGAAGTGAGGGCGTAACTCTCCTTAATAGTTTCAGTGGTTCGATACTGAAACTTTCCTCTTTTCCCTCTTTCATAATTAAAGGTTTGGATTAAGTCTAAAGCTTTTTGTTGGAATTCTTTTTTGGTCATCTTTTCATCAACCCCCATAACATCTAATGCTTCTTCCATAGATGAAAAATATTCTTCAAAGTAATGTTTGGCTAATTTTTCAGCTTTAATAAAATAAAAAAATAAACAATCAGAAGTTATCTTGTGTGCAATCTTGTCTCCCACTTTAATTCCGAGTTTGGCTAAAGCGGCATTGGCGATGTAAAACATGGAATAGTAACTACTGACAATAACCCAAAGATAACACTCAAAATCTTCTTCGAGGAACAACTTATTTTTATCTTCTTCTTTTTTTGATAAATTGAACAAGATCTCGGCAACTCTTAATGAAGTTTTACTTGTTTTTAGGTAGAAAGAAACAAGTTTTTTGTGTTCATCACTTTTGCTCATTAGATTATCTTCTATATATCTTGGAATGTTCTTTTCTGCTTCTTGGATAATCTTCATTTCTCACCTAACATTTTGTAATATGCTTCTGCTCCAAATATAATGATGTGATTTAACATAACTTCTTTACCTACATTTAACTCTTCCTTTGATTGTAACATTTCTTCGAAGTCTTCGTAGCTAATAATTACTGGGTGAATTTTTGTTGGTCTTAATGAAGAGACTGAATGGGTTCTTCTTTCTATTGTTTCAATATGGCTTCTGTCTGGAAGAATGATTAAGAGGTCTAAATCAGAGTTTTTATGCTGTTGTCCTTTTGCATAAGATCCAAAGATAATTAAAGTATAATAAGGGTTTTTTATTTGTTCTTGTATGTCTCTAAGAATTATCTTAATCCCTGTATTTTTTTTTAAAAAAGTTTCTTTTCTCTTATTTTCTACTTGGATTAAGTAATCGGTAGCTTCTGTTAGATTTATTTCAGAAAGAATGGTTTTGCCATATTTTACTTTCTTGATTATTTTTTTATCTTGTAATCTTTTTACAGAATTGTGGGTCAGTTTGTAATCTATATTAGTTCTTCTGGAAATCTCTTTGATAGAAAACTTTTCATGCGGATTTTTAATCAATAGTTCAGTTATTTTAATATCGTTTTTAGTTAGCATTATGTTGTTGTTACCATATCTTTATGGTGTTATGGTCATATCTCTTATTTAAATCTTTTGTTAAATGTTCTTTGTTTTATTTAAATCTTTTGATTGTTGTCACAAAGTTACGACAAAGGTTTATATGCTGGGCGTGTTGCTACTCTGTTATAACAAATAAATTAACTGAGAGGCAAATAAAAAATGACACTTAAACAAAAAACGTATAACACTTTGGCGGCTCTAGCTTTCGTTGGAGCAATCGGAGGAATGGGAGGAGCAATGTACTATGGAGATTGTCAAAAAAAACCAGAATGTGTAACTCAAGTCAATCAACTAGAACGAGAAGTAAATGAATATTTTGGACATAAAGAAGTAATGGCTGATCCAACTGCTATTAATGAACGCAAGGAAACATTAGACCTGTATGAAAAAATGCTTTTTAATCCTGAAGTTGTTGCTACTTTAGAACAATATGACACCGAAAAAGAACGTCGAGGCACTAATACTGTGTATATGGGTTTAGGAGCATTAGTAACATTGTTTCTAGGGGTTGGAAGTTTAGTTAATGGAATTAAAGCAGGAGAAGAAAAATTGACTTCATTGAAGAAAAATAAAAAATGACTACTCAAAATGAATATGAAACGGTTTGCGATTTACTAAAGAAACCGTTATCGTATGGGAAAAGTATTGCTGGTTTTAGTAGCAAAAGAATTTCTCTAGAGAAATTTATTGATTTTGCTGGTCGTGGTTTAGAATTAGTACAAGATAACACTGGGGAAACAGAAGGATATCGAGAAGAGTTACTTTACTTTTTACATAACGGCCAACAGTCTATGCTTTCTGAAGTAAGAACTATTAATGGTAATTCCTCTGATTTAGAAAAATTTAGGGGTCTTGCGGAGGATTATGCTATTTGTTTTGGTGGGAAAAGAGATATCCAAGAAACAGGAGAAGATATCACCCAGTTGCTTGAAAGAGGCGTATATGATCTTAGCATAAAATGTGAGAATGAATTGTTAAAAGCAGAAATTAAAAGTAACGATGATGTAAGTCCATTTTGGCAAGGAGTGGTACCAATGTCATTAATATGTTCTGGATTGGGAATGTTATTTGTTAATGGCTATACTCCTGAGAATCCGCCCGTTGCAGGTTTCGCAACCGCACTTGCAGGAATAGCGGAATTGGTTTATTTTTTTGGAGTACAAGAAAAGTACACTTATGGTATAGAATTTAATTTAGAACCAAATAAAGAAGTATACACGTTAGAAGAAGCAGAAAAGATAGGGAAGACAATGGAACAATTAGGAGAACTAACTTTTTAGAATCGGAGGGAAATAAAAAATGACACTTAAAGAAAAAATAAATAATGCTGCAATGCTTATTACAATGGCAGGAGTAATCGGGGGGTGTGCCGGCATGTGTTATCATAAAGCCATGATGCCAGAAGCACCAGAACCTGTTGCTCAAGTCCAGCAACTAGAAGCAAGGCTAAATACTAGAATTGACACTCAGGAATTAATTGAAAGTCCTACTATTGGTGAACATTATGTGGAATTAAATCAACAGTATGAAACTCTAAAATCAGATCCAGAAATCACTCCTATTTTAAAACAATATAATTCTGAAACACAATACCATGGTAGAGCTGGACTTGGGTTTGGACTTGGTATAATGTTGTCTTTGCTTTTTGGGTTGGGGTCTAGGTATGTGATTGGTTCTGTTTATGAAGCCAGACAAAGAGAAGAAGAAAAATGACACTTAAAGAAAAAATATACACTGGATTGGCAGTTGTAGCTATTGCGGGAGGAATTGGTGGCATCGTGGGTACTATGATTTATGATAACTCCATTGAAAAACCAACATCAGTGGTACAAGTAAGCAAATTAGAATATAAATTAGGTCCTTATTCTGGCGGTCGTGATTGTCATGTCGCAACAATTGAAACACCCTTGGATAAATATAAAAAGTGCTTAAATGAAAAAAAAGAATCTTTGCAACAGTATGAAGAAGCATTACAGCAATATGAAGACTTTGTTTCTGAACCAGAAGTTGTAGCTACTTTAGAAGCTTATGATACAGAAAAAGAAAGACGCGGGAGAAATTCATTATATGGAATTATTGGTTCTGTCTTTTTAATGGCGATGGGAACCATTTATACGATTGATAGACGAGCCAACAAGAGAAACAGACGTGAAAAAGAAAGTGAAGAAGGTAAATAATAAATGACACTTGAAGAAAGAATGGAAAATCCCACAGCAATAGATTTTTTCTTAAGAATTCCTGTTTTGCTTTTGCTGATTCCTGGTGGGGCAACTAACTACCTCAGAACTGGATATAAAATTGATAAAAAACGATTAAAAAAACTTGAAGATAAAAAAGGCATACAAATTGGAATTGCTCGAGCACGTTATGAAGGAATTAAGTCTAGAAATAATCTAATCACCAAACCTGTTGTCTATTCTGCAATGGTGGGACTTGATATTATGAAAGTATGTGCTTATTTCCAGGTTGGCAAAGACATTTATGATTCGTTTTGTTGAAGAAAAGAAATGAAAAACAGCTAAGAAACTTTAATCTCTCTTTCTTCTAAATCTTTCTTAAATTGTTCTATGTCTCTATAAACAAGGGCATTAAAACCAAATTTATTTAATTCAGCAATTGTTTCTTTGCTATCATCATAATAAAGAACTTCTTCTGGTTGTAATCCTAATTGATTCATCAATTTTGAAAAGTATTTCT
>CAZIMI010000013.1:0-8294 GCA_964540325.1 uncultured Methanosarcinales archaeon
TCTTCTTTTGGCAACTCTCCTTCTACCAACAACTTTACAGGAACAATTACCGCATCCATATTTGCATTATAGACAGAAACGTTAACAATAATATTATTTTCGTGGATAGAAATTATCTTTGTAACTAATCTACCAGCAGGAGCGGCAATAAATCTTCCTGGTTCAATCATCAATTGAATCTCATTCTGATGCAACCAATGTTTTAATTCTGTAATTCTGTTAAAGATTCCATCTAGAACTTTGACGTTAGTGTTTGCATACTCACTTGGCAAACCACCACCGATATTAACCAGATCAATCATCTCCAAAACATCTTCTTCAAGAATGTTAGACAATTCGTACTGCAAATTCCATTCGCTCATGTTCTGAGTTTTTCGATGGAAATGTATTCCTAACTGATTGATTTTAGAATTGTTTCTTAACTCCCGAATTCTTTTATTGATAGTTTCAGAAGTCATTCCGAAAACAAAATATCTTTCTGTTCGAACAGACATCTCTTTCAATTTCAATCTCAACAACAGATTAATCTTAACATCATTCTTACTTAAAAAACCCAATAAAACATCCAAATCAGATTCGTTGTCAACAACAAACCAATTGATTCTCTTCTCAACTAAACTTCTAATTTCTTCCTCGTTCCAACCCTGAGCAAGAAAGATAACTCTAGACAAATCTTGATTATGTTTTAGTTCGTTAACAGAATGCACAGAAAACAGACAATCAACTTCTTGCTCAAGAATCTTTGTAACAACTTGATTTGTTTTGGAACTATAAGAAACAAAGTCTGCTAATTGGTTGACTTTATTGTACTGTGAAAGTACTTTACTTCTGGAGACTAAGAATTTAGGTTTCATTCTCCTAACAATCCCTCCTCACTTAATTCTTCCAATGCTTTAATCATCGCTAATGGAAACATAATTGTCACATCACCAATAACAGTGGCAATGTCAGAATCATCTTTAACTTTACCCCAAGACTTTGCTTCGTTAGTTGTTGCTCCTGACATGCTTCCTGAAGTTTTCTGGGCAGTAGTCATGTAAACTGCATAATCTGCACCGCCGTTTAGTAAAGTACATAAGATTGCATGGTGCTTACTTATACTTCCGCCAAGAGCAATCACGGCTTTCTTTTCATCTTGCGAAGTTACAAACAAAATATTTCCAAAATCTTTCACAACATCAACTATAAAGTTTGGATGTTTCTGTTGAAATAAATACAAATGGAATCCGAATGCACCATCAGTAATTGCTGGACAGAATATTTTAACATTATTCCTAGCTGCTTGATACAAAATAGAATTTTCATCGTTTAATTTCAACCCAATTTCTCGCAACAAATCTGAAACCGCCCATCTTTTCTGTTTTTGATAAAGCTCATTTAAAACAGGAGTGATCCAATCTTCAAAGTTCATATAACTTTCATTCTTAACAAATAGATTTCCCACTCTGTTAACTCCTTGTTCATGTAATTCAACATCATCTGCTTCGAATCTGCCTACAGAGAACTTTTCGCCGTTAGCTTTCATAATATCTTCTTCCAATCCGCCAACAGTTGTTACAATAACGTCTGCAAATTTTAATTTGATTAACTGAGCGAAAAATCCTCTCAATCCGGAAGTGACCATATTAGATGTAAAGGTAAGAAATACTTTCGCAGAGTTCTTTTTCATTTTCACAAAAACGTTTGCAGCTTTTGCTAGTTCAACACTTTGAAACCCAACTTGGCCATACTGTTGAATTAATTCTTTAACAGTAATATTTTTTTTCCATTGAAAATCTTTAACATTCATAATAATAACCTCCTAATAAACACTCAAAACCAAAATTGTAATAATAACTATCTTGAAAAGAAATAATACTTAACTTCCACGTTTTCTTACTGAACTCATTATATACTTGAGAATTAAGCGTATTTAAATATCTTTCCCAAAATGATTAAAATTGCGATTGTGTAGGTTTAAAAAAATCCCAATTCTTGTGAAAATGTAGTAGAGATTTAAGCTTAAATCTATAAAAAACGATAAAAAAACAGCCAATTCTTGCGATTGTGTAGGTGTAAGTTTTTCAGTAAGATTTATATAATTCTACTATCTCTAAGCAATATGTTTATCCAAAAGAGAGTGATTAACGGAATTACTTACAAATACTTAGACCATAGTTTTCGGATCGGAAAGAAAGTAAAAAAAGTTTCTTTTATCTTGGATAAAAACAAACAAGATTATAATGAAAAAATAATCTCAAAAATAGCAAAAGAACGAGGAATTTATTTCAAAAAGAATTTCCAAACATATTTCTCTTTAAAAGAAATCACTGAAATCGAAACTGAAAAGATTTTCTACCAAATATTCTTCAATCTCTTAGACAAAAAAAGTAAACAAGAAATATTTAACGAATTCTTAAGATTATTTTTAGCTAATAGCATGGAATTGGAAGGTTCAACAATCACTCCAAAATTAGCAGAAAGTATTGATAGGAAAAAGAAGACAATCTTACCAGAAACAGAAATCCTATTATACAACAATTCCAAAAAAGTATTAAAAGAATTGCTCAAAACAGAGTTTAGGTCCGTTAGCCAATTCAAAAAGTTTCACAAAGAGATTTACAATAAAATCTATTCTCATGCTGGAAACTTTAAAACTTTTTCAAATACATTTGGTTATACAGAGAAAGCAAAAACCAGTAAACCAGAAAATGTTAAGAAAGAATTAAAAAAATTTTTAAAGAAAGACCATAAAAAAGCTTACCCCTTCTTACGGCCCTTATTCTTTCATTTAAATTACCAAAAAGTTCATCCTTTTACTGACGGCAATAGCAGGTTAGGAAGGATTCTTTTAGTAGTGCAGATGTTTAAGTTAAATTATCCGCCAATAATCTTTAAAGGAGATCAGAGTTTTCAAATCAGAGAAACTTTAGTAGATTCTATTAACCAGAAAAATTTAGATTTTTGTAGGTTCTCTTTAGAACAATACTTAAAAACTGCTAAGAAGTTCTGGCGGCCGATTATTAGGAAGTATCTTTACTAATCTCAACAATCTCAACATCAATCCCTTCACTAGCCAAATAATTTAAAGTAAACTTACTTAATCCTAAACTGTAAGTTATCCTATCTTGATCAGAAACGTCGGAAACGGCAGCAAGATAACTTTTCTCATTAGGACGTTCAACTGTAACCAGATTCTCTAAATCTTGGAAGAAACTTATCTCTCCAGGTTTAAGTTCCGGACCCACTTTTCCTGGCCCTTTAACATCACCGAAAATTGCCATTTCATCAAAACGCTTGAAAGTAACGAAATACAATACTAATTTGCTATGAAAATAAATCTCTTCACAAAAAGTCTGTTCTTCTACCAACAAATATTTATCCCTTAACAATCGCAGATGTGTTTGTCCTAATTCCGCTTCCAATTCTTTATTTTTTTGATCTTCCATTTTCAGTTCTCTTTCTTGCTACAGAGATGCATCTTTTCTTTCTAGTACAAAGATCAGAGCAGCCAAACTTATCCGTAATATAATCGGATTTATAAAGTAACCTTCCAACAACCCCCATTAAAGCATAAGCATCTTTATAATTAATAATTGCTTCAATCTGTTCACCGCTAAAAGACTGTTCAGAAAAGAAATCTTGACAAAAATCTTTTTCTTTCTCTTTTCTTCTTTCAAATTCATCAGTTTCATAATGTAACCAAGAATCATATTTTTTTATAATCCCCTGATACAATTTTAAAGGGTGCGGTTCTTTATCATCCCAATCAGTTACTTCTTCTAACCCTTCAGTCTGAAAAGCATACTTCTTAAAAGCAAGCTGTAATTCTGGTTTAATCACTCTTACTCCTTTCTTAAGTGCATCATCGCAAACTTCCATAAAAGCCACATAAGTTGCTTTACAACATTTCCTAAATATCTTTTCTGTAGCAGTATCTTCACTGGAGTAAACCAACTCTCCTTCAGTTACCACATCTCTTTCCACCAAATACCTTTTTACATTATTAAGAATAAAAAGATTCTTAAAACATTGATAAATCTTCATTTCTTCACTATAAGCACTTAAACGTTGAATGTTATGCATCCGATCAGCAAGTTTAACCTGAATTGCCCGTTCTTTTATTTCTTCGTTATTACAATTAAAGATTCCTGCAATTGAACGATAATATAAATGGCGTTTATGTCTGGTAAGAAGAGCAATAATTGAAATTAAAGCCCGAGGAACATCTTCAGAGACACCAATATTCTCAGAAAAATAAGTTATTTTTTCTTCAAGATTTCCAAGAACTTGTTGTTCATATTGATCTAAAACTTTTACTGCTTTTGACCCACTAATTTTATTTTTCCCATGAAACCTTTCATCTTCTCTCTTAAACTGATCCACTTGATCTTCAACTAAGTCATGACTCAAACCAGCACAGATACTTAAATATCCCGCGCCGGCCTGATCAAGATAGAAAGCGGTATTAAACGGATGGGACATAGCTAATTGACCATCTTTACGGGCAGGAAAATTCTCATCAACAACTAAACCATAAACAAAGGATAACAACTCATTTCTTTCTGGAGAATATCTCAGCAATAAATCTAAAGAAAGATGTTCTAAAGGCTGCCAAATCTCAGTAATTCCATAAGTGTCCAGTTTAATTTTTGGACCTCCCACCCCTGATAATTAGTTAAAAGCAGAGATTTTTTAAGTAATTTTCTATAATATCATCAAAATTTATAAGTTAACCACTTTTTAGTGATAAAACACCAAAACATTTATAAAGAAAAAATGGATTCTACCTCTAAAAGATGGCTAAACACAAATTATTAGAACTATTGGGTTTTTCGTTAAAAAATGAAGATATTTCTAATTTAATTAATCTTCCCGGTCTAATTTTTGTAAGCGACCTTGAAGAAGCCCAGGAATTAAGAAGAAAATATAGTTCTCAACGTTATAGTGTAATTCATTCTCCAGAATTAGTTGAAAGATATGGTTATACATTCAAGTTAGGTTGGTTTGGTAAGGAAAGACCAGGGGTTTTTGTTCCTGGCCATCAAGTTAGAAAAGCCATGGCCCATCTCTATGAAATGTCTGGTGAATCTTCACCAGGCAATATTAATGAAACATTACAATCATTAGAAGATAGCATCCAACACACTTCTGCAGAAAGAACTCAAAACATGGCCGCTTTAGAAGAGACCGCTAAAAATTTACTTTCTGAAAATAAAGAAGATCAAAACAATCAACAATTGATGCGTTTCATTCATGATTTAACCACATCTCAGTTTGAAGAATTAGAATATTTTAGTAGAGAAGGGGTACAAAATGCTGACGGCTCAGCTGAAGATAAAAAAAATAATCGTGTTGATATTTATGTAAATCCAGAAGAAAGAGTAGTTAAGTTCTCGGATCAAGGGCGAGGAATGACCCAGGATGTAATGAACAATGTTTTCTTTAACATTTATGCTTCTTTAAATGAAACACTTAGCCACGCTGCAGGAAAATTCGGTCTGGGAGCAGTAAGTTTTTTTGGTTTAGGACACGAATATGTTAAAGTTGACAGCAAACCAAAAGAAGGTAGCGGAGGAATAGCCATTGTTGATGCTCAACTAAATCGAGAAGCAGGATTCTCACCTAACGAAAGGGAAGATTATGGAACAACTATTGAAATTAAATTAGCTGAAGATTCAGAAGTGGATTTTGAAAGAATTGTTGAAATTCTGAAAAAAGATTGTTGCTATATTGAAACACCACTTTATCTTCATCAAAACGGTTCTACTGAACAATTAAACAAATCTTTAAAACCAGCAAAATCAGTAAACACAATTCCTTTTCAGGAAAATAATTTAGAAGGATTCTTAACAAAACATCCTGGAGAGGGAAGTTTAGATTTGCTTGCCCACAGAATCAAATTAAAATCTATTACTTTACCTGGACTTAGCGGAGCAATCAATTGTCCGGAATTGGATACTAGTTTTTCACGAGACACAGTTTTAGACGATCCGGTATTGAAAGATGTATTGCAATATGTCCGTGTTAAAAGCAAAGAGTTTGAGAGTGAAGATACTGTTGATATTAAAGGCATGTCTCTGGAAACAAAATTAAAACATTACCAAGATTTTTTACAAAACACTCTTTTTACTGCTGACGGTTCACCTAATATGTCTTGGATTAATGATCATCGGTCGGATTTAATTCATATGGAATATTCTGATCCTAAAGATTTGGAACATTGTTTTGAAAAGGCATATCTGAACAGGATTATTGGTACAGTCGTTGAGAAAATTATTTCTCCATTCAGAAAAGATAAAGAATCCCCGCCAAAAAGAGATGAAATTTGGGCGTATGGCCTAGCAACAATTGGTCTGGGATATTTAGGGGCCAGCGGGATAGCACTTATTGATGGATTCTTAATTAATGATGGTTCATTTGGATCTAAGCCTCCGGACTATATTCTTGCAGCGGGGGTAATAGCAGTAGCAGACATCTTTGATGTTGCTGGAACTTATGCTTATAAAAAAATAAAACGTGCTGCTCAGAAAAAACTGGTTAGCCATTATAGTAACAAATTAAGTGAGATGAATTTTACCTCTTCATTAGAAGAGCAGGTTAGCACTGCCGGAAGAACAGCTAAATTAGCGACATCAGGATTATTGGCTGGTTCTTTAATCTTGGGAGGAGTTATGGGAGTAAATGCCCTTTCAGGAGAAGAGAATCCTCAAACAGAGAAAACAAAAATAGAAAAAGTAGAAAAAAAATCCCGGAAAGATAAATCTGAAGATTTTGAATTATATGTTCCAGGAGAAGAATCAGAAGAAACCCCATTATATATACCTTTATTAGGAGCAACTGCACTTGCTGCCGGAGCGGGAACTTTAGTATGGAGAAGGAAAAGAAAAGAAAACTTGATGAAAGAAACTTATACTGAAGAATTAAGTGAAAAAGAACTGCAAGTATTAGAAGCAGTAAAAGAGCAGTTTGGTGAATTGCCTTTTGGCGTAGAAACTTATTTTGGAAAAAATCTTCAAGAAAAACAGCCATTTTATTTGACTAAAGGGGCAGTAGTGCTTAATCCAGAAAGATTAGATATTGTTCCCGAGCTGGTAGCTTTAAAATACGTTTCCAAGATTAGAAAAGAATTGGAATTAGCAAAAAAAATTGCTGAGAATTATGCCACTTTGAAAGGAGGTGAAGAAAGATGAGTAAAAAATTCGCTTTCAAACTTTCTATTGTAGACTTAATCAGAAAACTTAGGCACCGTTATGATCATCCTCTTGATTATCTAGACAATTTCATTAGCCGTTTATACAAAGAAGGAGAAGAAGTAAACATCTCTTTAACTAACAGCGAGATTAGAGTGGAATCTCCGGCTTCCATTGACGATTTATTTTTGGATGAACTAGAACAGAACAGTATCTTAACAGCTGCGGCAGTGATTCCGCCAGTTTCAGAATATACTTCTGTTGAACTACGCTCTGGAGAGAAAGTAATTGAGATTAGAGAAGATAGAAAAGTTAAAGCAAAAAATGTAGAAAAACCCTTATCCGGCACCCAAATTGTAATCAAACGAGAAAGAAGTGATCAAAGTGAAAATGACCGGATTGTAGAATTGTACGACCATTCTGATTTAAATGTTAAAGTTAATGGTAAAAAATTAGAATCTTCAGAAAACCATCAGTTCAATTTCAGTAAAGATGGATTTAAAGGGACAATTACTTATAATCCGTTTCATGAAGGAGGATTACATTTTTTCCAGAATGGGCGTTATGTTTCCACTGAACCTTTAGTTCCAGGATTAGAATTACATCTTTATGAACATGGTTTCCAGCCGACAATAACTAAATCGAGAATGATTACTCGGGGTCGGGGTAAAAAAGAACATCAGAGATTAGAAGAAAATATTCAGGAAATTCTTTTATCTTATCTTCAATCAGAAGCTGTAGACTCTTTACGTCAGAAATCAGAACGATCTTACCAAACAATCTTAAGAGCAATCCTTCCCGAATTTCATGAAGATAAAAAATTAAGAGAATATATTAAAGAAAATATTAGTGGTGTTACTGAAAGAGAAGAAGGTTTAGTTAAATTGTTGGAAGATATAGTTAAGTTATCGGAAAAGGAACCTAAATGTCCTAGTAAATGGTTAGTTGGAAGTGCGATTGCCCTTCCTCTAGCAACTTTGGCTGCGGGAATTATATTAAATTATCAAGTTGCTACCGGGAATCAGGAAGTTGATAACTCCCTCCCTGATAAAACCATGATAGCAAAAATAGCTGCAGAAGATAAAACTGAAAATCCAGATTTAAATTTTATTGGGGGTGGAT
>CAZIMI010000013.1:8304-14577 GCA_964540325.1 uncultured Methanosarcinales archaeon
CAAAACCAGAGAATCTGTAATTAAAGGACTTAATTCACCCTCTAAAGATAGAAAAGGAGGATATCTCCGTACAAACACTGCCAATAGTTTAACTTGTAACGAACATTATTTCCCTTGGGCTAATGAAGAACCTTTAGATCAGTTAATCGTTACTGATTGTGATGTAGGAATACCTGCAGAAATTATTCAAAAACTAAACAATCCTGGCTTAATTGAAAAAATATCTAAAGATGCTGGAATAACTTCAACTTTTGATGCAAAATTAAAAGCAGTACAAAATTACATTCAAAGAAACTTTGAGTATGATTCTTTAGATCCAAAAATGATCCGCCAAGGTTATACTTTACTTGAAGCAATGTTAGCTGAGAAAAAAGGAGTTTGTAGTGAAGGCAATTCATATGCAGCAATGTTGCTTCATGAATTAGGAGTTAAAGAAGGAGTAAGAGGAGCTAGTGGATACCTTAACGGAATTGGCCATGTCTGGTTAGAAGTTAATCGCGGTACAAGAAATGACCCTTCTTGGGAAATATATGATTTCACCCCTGGAAAAATGAATCCGGACCTACTTGCCGGTTTAGATAGAAATATTTCTTCAGACAGAATGATAAGGGGCCTGGAAGGAACCGCAAGTGAACTTTGGAGAGATCCAGCAGGAACAATTGCCAAAAGTGAAGCAACAGGGCTTAAAATGTTAGTGGAAGATCCAAAATTATATTTTGGCACTGCCGGCGGACAGCTTGTTGCTCTCTCTCTTATTGGACTTTTAGGAACAGGAGCATTTTTATTTGGCTTAAAAGCTTCAGCCACTATAAGAGATAAATATTCCCATGAAAAAAGTATTGAGAAGACTTCGCAATTCAATCCTTATGAAAAAGGCTGTTTACAATTACGAGACATTTTAGGATTAGAAAATGTTGAACCTACAGAGGAGGGTCAGTTTATTTATGAAAAAGGATTACTTTCTGTTCCAAAACAATATTTGGATCAACACACAGTAAGTAAGATTGCTTTAGCTGCAGTACCTCATCTAGGTCTAAGCGATAATAAGCAACTAAGACTTTATACTAACATTGCTGATGTTACTGGAAGAGCTAAGTAAATTACTTAAAAAGGTACTTTGCTGCTTCTGGGATTTGTAGATAAGTTTCTTGAAGCCAGATTAAGAATTCTGGTTTCTTTCCATCAAACACACCTAAATGATAATTAAAAGCGTCATATTCGAAGTATTGAAAGTTTTTTTCTTCATCATGGGTTGGAACTACTTGTACTGGTTCCCGGGCAATTATTGTTTCTATATTCTTTTTTCTGTCCGGGTTTCTATCAAAATTTTCCCCCATCGGATAAAGTAATAAATAACCAAAACAGTTCCCTAAGATTTCTTCAGGTTTAACATTGAATTTCATGAAAGAATTGTTGCTAATAGTTCGTTTATAAAGATTATGGATAAAATTTATATATCATCATCTGAGGTAGAACATAAAATGAGAAAAATGGGTAAATTAGGAACAGTTGCGAGTTTACTTACTACTATTGCTACTATTGGTACAATTACTTATTGCGCAGCTTTTGGACCAAATAAAGTTGTAACCGAAAGAGTTAGAGTTCAAACTTCAGGAGACTTAGTAATTGAAGATAAAGTTCGTTGGGATTTTTATGACAAAGATGATGATGGAAAAATTGATTTAGCTTATAGGACTGCTAGAGGATTAGAGACGGAATTCAGAGGCGAAGACGCACAAAACGTTTTAAAAAATCTAGAATCTAGATGTGCAGAGTATAAAAAGAATCCGGGATTAAAAGTTTGTTTTTGAAAGAAAACATTTAAATACTCCTAACGCATAGTAAATTTTATAAACCAACCTAATTCTAACAATTTCATGTCAAACCAAGACCCAAATCTAGAAGCAATTTTAGCTTGTCCATACCACACTCCACTTAAAAGACTATTTTCCATTATTACAGAACATAAACATAAACACTTATTGCCTCCTTCTGAAGACAGATATTCTTTTGGAATAAAAGAAGAAAAAGATACAGAGAACTTATTCATTCAAGCATTAAACATTCCCACAATCCTGAAAAGCTTATTTTCATTTAAAAATCCTAAAACTTATCAAACAGCAATTGATATTATAAAGAAGGTTGACTGTAGTCTGGCTCAATTAAGATATGAGAGAGAAGAATTTCTAAAATCATTAATGGAAAATGAAGGATTAGAAAGCATTAACCATTTATTCTATGATTATAGTAGATTAGAATCTCAAAAAAATTATTCAGAACATAATGAACCACCTCACCACGAAGTATCACGTAAGTATCAGGCATTAAAAGAACAGATGGAAGTGTTGGAAAGAATAATTGAATTAACACCTGGAACTCCCATTGAAGAACTACAGGCACAAATAGATAAAACTAGAAAAAGCGATTGGTTTAAAGAGTTAGAGGAAGTAAATAGACACATAGGAGAATATGAAAGTTATGATTTCATTAACAAGATAACAGCTGCTTTAAATAGCCAAATTCATCACACTTTAGATTATTTCGTTGGATTGGCAAATGGTTTTGTTCAATTAAAAGAAAAAGGGGCTAATGTGATTTTCGCAGAACTAGTCGATTTAAAAGGATACAAGTATGGTAATATTCAAGAGGGAGTGAACCCTATCCTTTATATTGGTGAAAATGCAAATAAAGAAAAAGTACCTAACGACTTTTTCACCGATGAAATGTCTGCAGTAAAAGTTATCACTGGAGAAAATGAGTATGGTAAAACAATAGCAATCAAAACTAAAGGAATTATTCAGGCGTTTGCCCAAGCTGGTTTACCAGTTATTGCAAAAAGGGCCGTCCTAACTACAAATGACAAAATTCTTGCCAATATTGGTTTAACTGAAGATACTGTTAAAGCAAAAAGCACTTATGCAAATATTAATACAACTACTTATGAACTGATTGAAGCTGCAACCAAAAAGAGCCTTTTAATTTTAGACGAACCAACTAGCGGAACTTATGACCTTAAAGCTATTAGACAAGGAGAAGTTTATATTAGAGAAATAGCTAATGCGGGTTATGAAGCATGGATTGTTACTCATCATTTAGAATTAACAGGTTTAGCTGATGAAGTTCCAGAGATTGAAAATTTAACAACTGAAGTTTGTGAGGGTAAACCAACTTATAGGTTAGTTCCAGGCGTATTTATTCCAGATGATGATAACGTAACTTTAGAATATCCTTTAGAGAAGGTTCAAGCTGCAACAGTAGGAAAATCTTCACGCAAAGTAATAGGTGGAACAGAACATTTTCCAGATGCAAAATCTTTGAACAGACATGAAATGTTAGAGGGAAGCCAATTACCAGATCATTTAAGGGGTCCACTTGAAGAATATCTTAGTGGACGGGAAGGTGTAATTGTTAAAAACTAAGTTCTAACCAATTAGTATTTGTTTCAGAAACATTTAAATTAACCAAGTAAAATCTAATTTCTATGAAACTTGTAGACATCCATTGTCATTTAAATCATGAACTGTTCAAGAAAGATCTAGATAATGTTATCAACAGAGCTAAGAAAGCGGGAGTGAAAGCGATCATCACTTCTGGAACTAATCCACTTTCCAACAAAGAAGCTTTAGAGTTAGCTGAAAAAGATGAGATTATTAAAGTCAGTTTAGGGATTCATCCGATTGATGCTCTAGGACTATTTGAAGATGCAACTGGAATCTCTAAACCGGAAGGAGCTTTTGATGTTGATCAAGAATTAAAGTTTATTGAAGAAAATAAAGATAAAATTGTTGCTATTGGCGAAGTGGGTTTGGATTTTCATTGGGATCAAGACCATCATCAAGAACAAATCGATATTTTCAAAAAAGTTATCAAGTTTGCAATCAAGATTAAGAAACCCCTCGTGATTCATACTTGGGCTGCAGAAGAGAAGTGTTTAGATATTCTTGAAGAGAATGTGAAAGGAAAAGTTCCAGTAGTTTTACATTGTTTTGGAGGCAGAAAATCTCTTGTAACCAGAGGAAAAGAATTAGGCTATTATTTTTCAATTCCACCATCTACTGTTAGAAGCGGAAACTTCAACACTATGGTTAAAAAAGTTCCAATTGAACAACTGCTTACGGAAACAGATGCGCCTTGGCAAAGTCCGATTAAAGGAGAAAGATGCGAATCAGCCCACGTTTTGGAAACTGTAAAGAAAATCGCTGAGATTAAAGATATTTCTATAGAAGAAGCGGCTGAACAGATTTGGGATAATTATGAGCGGGTTTTTGGATGATTATAAAAAAGAAAAAAAGAAAAATCACATTAGAAAATTAAAATCTCCTGTATCATGAAGAGCTATCATGTCTTGCATTGAAAGGCTTCTAATTTGACTTTCTTTTCCGGGTTTGCATCTAATCTTTGCTTCATCAACAATTCCATCATGGCCAAATTCTACCACTGCAGTACATACATCGTCTGATAATGACACTTTATGTGGTTGATATGGCTGTCCACTAGTAGATGTTACGCGAAATCCGTCTTGTGACTGATAAGTGTTATGTGGCTTTTCTCCTCCACAAGCTACTGCTAATGCAAATACTGGTGCAATTAATGCGGTATACAATTTATTCATTTTTATTTACCTCCATTTTTGTTTGTTACTACTGCGGGGTTATCAGAAGTATATAAATACTTCCCCACCCCCCGTATGGTGTAATATGTATGAAAAGCTATTAGAGGGATCTGGACTCTCAAAAAATGAATCATTAATCTATTTAGCTTTATTAAAAATTGGGAAAGCAAAATCAAGCCAAATTATAAAAGCAGCCAATATCTCAAGTGGGAGAATATATGAAACACTATCGAAACTAGTAACTAAAGGATTGGTGAAATCTGTTTCGGAAAATGGAGTTAAATATTTTATTGCGAGCAAGCCAGAATCTTTAATTAGATTTGTTGAAGAAAAAGAGAAAGATTTACATGATAAAAAAGAGGAATTAGAAAAAATAATTCCTGAATTGAAATCAATAAGTCCCCATGCCGAGTTAGACAATGTTTCTTTAATTAAAGGAATTAGGGGTATTGGACCAATTTTTTATGATGTTGCTGTTAAATCGGATGAAGTGAAGATTATGGGTGTTCGTTCTGGAAAGAATCCTAGATACAATATCTGGTGGAAAAAGCTGTGGAAGAAATGGTCTATTGAAAGATTAAACAAAAAAGCTCCGTTAAAAATTTTGTTTTCGGATGATAAGACAGATTATTGGAATCATTATAGTAATGAGAAATATGCTGAAGTTAAAGTAAATAAGTCAGTTAGTCCATCCGCCGTTATGGTCTTAGGAGAAAATGTTTTTATATTTACATATGAAGATGTGATGTCATGTGTACACATTGTATCAAAGCCAATTGCTCTTTCTTTTAGTGGATTTTTTGATAGTCTTTGGAAGATATCAAAATAGATGTTACAGTGATAATTTTATACCATTTATTAATAAAGTTGCGTTAGCCACTGGTCAACCTCACTTGTCCAGTGCGAGAAGACTTCTAAACGATAAATATTGTAGATAGAACCGTTTCTCATGACCCACTCCCGCACTGGTCAGGTGCGGACAAAGGTTATAAAGGCGTTTTACCTTTAGATTTTTATGAATAAAGAACTCATCATGGAAAATTCAATGAGGAATAAAATTTTTACAATTAGGGGTGTTCAAGTAATTGCAGATAAAGATCTTGCAGAACTTTATGAAGTTTCCACAAAGGCGTTGAATCAAGCTGTTAAAAGAAACTTTAATAGATTTCCAAGTGATTTTATGTTCCAACTTAATAAAGAAGAATTTGAGAATTGGAGGTCACAATTTGTGACTTCCAAAAGTGACTTAATGGGATTAAGAAGGCCCCCATTTGTTTTTACTGAACATGGAGTAACTATGCTCTCTGCTGTTTTGAGAAGCAATACAGCAGTTAGAATAAGTGTTGAAATAATAAAAGCGTTTATTGCAATGAGAAAATTTATTGCTTCAAATGCCCAAATATTTCAAAGATTAGGAACAGTAGAAAGAAAACAAATTGAATATGACAAAAAGTTTGAACATCTCTTTAGAGCAATTGAAGATAAGAGTATAAAACCTTCAAAAGGAATATTTTTTGATGGACAGATATTTGATGCTTACAAATTCGTTTCTGATTTAGTTAGAGGCGCTAAGATATCAATAATCTTGATAGATAATTATATTGATGATTCTGTATTGACTTTGTTTAGTAAAAGAAACAAAAACGTTATTGTGAAAATCT
>CAZIMI010000014.1:0-14168 GCA_964540325.1 uncultured Methanosarcinales archaeon
GAGGTGATGTTGGTTGAAGAGTAACAATATAATGACATTCAATTCCTTTTTCTTTTTCGATATAATTCACTGCGTGCTTTAATGCATCAATAGTTAGACTCTCATCTGAAGATAATTCTTTTGGCCTTTTAATTACCTCCACTCCGTATTGATTAGAGATTTTAGCAATTTCTTCATCATCAGTTGATACAACTAGTGTGTGAATATATTCTGATTTTTTTGCTTCTTTTATAGTGTAGTATATTAATGGATGCCCGGCAAGGTTTTTAATATTTTTTCCTAAAAGGCCTTTAGAGCCACCCCTTGCTGGAATAATGGCAATAATATTTTTTTTGTTCATTTCTAGTTTAGTGCCTATATCTAAGTTATTAGCTTTAAATAAATTTGAAGCATTCATTTCTTCTTCGTTTTCAAATTGAGCTTTTGTAATTAGAATACTCCCCTTTTGACTTTTAACAATAAATCCTTCTTCTCTAACTTCAACTATTTCTCCATTATTACAATTAGAAAATTCATCAGGAATAATCTTTACTTTCCAAATAAAACATTTTTTATTATTTATATAACTAAAAGCACCCGGATAGGGGTGAGTTAAAGCTCTAACCCAATTATATATTTCTAAAGAAGATTTATCCCATTCAATCAACCCGTCTTTCGGCTTTCTTCTTTTTACATTAATAGTTTTTGATTGATCTTGAGGAATTCTTATTAATGTTCCCATTTCAATTTTCCCCACTAATTCGATAATTATTTGAGGATATAAAGGTAATGCCCTATTATAAACATCAATTACTTCATCTTCAAACTTAATCATTATTTTTTTTTGGGCAACAATATCTCCACTATCAAACTCATTAGTCATGATATGTGCAGTTACTCCAGTTTCTTTTTCACCATTTATTATTGCCCAATTTAGAACTGCTCCCCCTTTATATTTAGGTAACAATGAACCATGTACATTTATGGCTCCTTTTGAAGGGATGTTTAATATTTCGGAAGGGATCTTATTTCTATAACCCACAGATAATATTAAGTCAGGGTTTAGTTCTTTAACTTTTTCAGTCATAATGTCATTTTCTTTTTCATAGAAGAATGTAGCAATGTTATTTTCTTTAGATAGTTTTTCAACAGAATGATACCACCCTTCGTTTTCTTTAGCTTTATGGGTAATAACGCCCACAATGTTTTTCCCACCTTCAATTAACGCCTTTAATGATAAATAACCCCAATTCTGATATCCAAAAAACAATATTTCCATTTTTAACTTTTCACTCTATTTTTATTCCACTGGATTATTATTATTATTATTATCCTCATTCGCGAGATTACTTTCTAAAAACTTGATGTTATGGAACTCTTTTGAATCGTATTCTCTAATCTCTTCATTTTCAAGAACCCCTTTTATTTCTTTAATTCCATCAATGACGGTCCATTTCATTTGAATATCTAATGTTTTTCTTAATTTTTCAAAACCAACTTTGTAATTTCTTTTATCAATATTTCTTTCTTCAATAATTAGTTCTGCTTCAGGAATTATCTCTTTAATCATTTTTCCTAATTCATTAATGGTAAAATTATTCTTTTCATCACCAACATTAAAAATTTTTCCACCTACTATTTCTATATCTGCTTCTAAAACTTTTATAATTGTGTCTGAAACATCCTCAACATGAACATTCGGTCTCCATTGATCACCACCAAAAATAGTTATTTTTCTATCTTTAACTGCTTTTGCAGTTAAAGTATTTACTACTAAATCAAAACGTGGTCTTGAGGAGAAACCGAAAACTGTTGAAAGTCTTAAAATTGTGGGAAGAAAATTAGTGTCTTGCATTTCTTTTAATGCTCTCTCAGAAGAAATCTTCATTTTAGCATATAACGAAACAGGATTTGTCGGAGAATCTTCTGTTAATAGGTCATCTTTTTCCGAAGCACCATAAACACTACAGGAGGAAGCATAAATTAATCTATTAATTTGGAAATGTTTACATGTTTCTCCAATTAGTCTTGTAGCAAGATAATTTATTTCTTGAGTTGTAGAAGGGTTTAATGCACAAGCTGGATCTCCAACCAATTCTGCTAAATGAACAACGGCATCGACATTCTTAATGGCTTGAGAAATATCTTCAATATGCCTAGTGTCACCTTTTATTATTCTTAAAGAAGGGTGCATTTTAATATTTTTTAATGATTTTCCCCCATAAAGAAAATTGTCTAAAACATTAACTTTATAACCCCTAGAGATTAATTTTCTTACTAATAATGAACCAATATAACCTGCCCCACCAATAACTAATATCCTATCTATTTTTTTTCTAATGAGGGATTGCTTATTAAATGAGGTAATATTATTTCCTTCTGATAAGAGGATTAATTCATTTACAACATTATCTTTATCAATTAATGGCACGCCCCATATTTCTTTTTTCTTCAGAATATTTACGATATCTTCTCTTGGCGTATCAGGAAAAACGCATATTGGTTTTGGGTTCATTACAACCGATATTTTTTCATCAATATTAACTCCATTAATAATGCCTCTTCTAATATCTCCATCAGTAATAACTCCACAGAGGCGCTTTTGATTGTCAACAACCAAAGCCATTTTTATAGAACCATTATCTATTGTTTTCATTGCTTCTTTGATTGAAGCTTCTTTATTAACTAAGATTTTATCCATCAAACTTTTTTCTTCTTCCATTTTACTTTTTAAAAAATTCTTTAATTGAAGAAGAAAGATATTGCAAATCTTCTTCTCTTAACGTTGCCGACATGGGTAAAGTTAATACTCTGGAGGACAACTCTTCTGTTAACGGCAAATCTCCCTCTTTAAAATTGTATCCCGCTTTATACAAAGTTTTCAAATGTACTGGATTAAAATAAACTTTATTCATAATCATTTTGTTCTCTAAAAATAATTGAAGCTGATCTCTTATTTGTTTGTTGGGTAAAGTGATGGTATACATTTGATAAAGATGATTGAATCCGGTTGGTGGTATTGGACATTTTATCTCAGGAATTAGAGACAATTCTTGATTTAGGAAAGCTGCGTTTTTCCCCCTTTCATTAATTAGGAAATCTATTTTTTTCAATTGGGAGATTCCTAATGCTGCATTCATTGTTGGCATTCTAAAATTAAAGCCAGCTTCTAAATAATCACAATCTTTAGTAGAGGAAAAATAATCTCCTTCTACCTCTTCTATTCTTCCTAAAGAACGCAACAGTTTCATTTTTTCATATAATTCTTCATTATCAGTAACAATAACTCCCCCTTCGCCACAGGAAATAATTTTGTTCTGACAAAAACTAAACATAGCGGCTTCACCAAATGTACCAACTTTATTTCCATTAACTTCTGCACCCAAAGATTCTGCTGCATCATCTAATAATAAAAGATTGTTCTCTTTACAAATCTGTGCTAATTTCTCAATATCACGACAAGCACAGCCCCCAAAATGAATCGGAACAATCGCTTTTGTTTTTGCAGTAATTCTTTTTTTAACATCTTCTGCATCTAAACCAAACGTTTCCGGCTCAGATTCTGCAAAGATAGGAATTCCTCCAGCAAGTATAACAGCATTAGAAGTGGCAACAAAAGTAAATGAAGGCACAATAACTTCTTTTCCTTTGACATCACAGGCTAAAAGAAGCACATGTAATGCTGAAGTACCGGAATTAAAAGCTAAAGCATATTTTGTTCCCACAAAATTAGCAATCTCTTCTTCGAATTGTTTTATCTCTGGTCCTACAGCCCAGTTTTTTCCTTCTAAAATAATTTTACTAACTGCATCAACATCATCTTGGTCAGAGTACGTTTTAAATAGTGGGATTTTCCATTCCATTTTTTATTTGTTTACTATTTTTATTAGTAAGTAATTTGTTTTTGTAATAATTCAGGATTTATCTTTATTTCTGAAAGTATTCTTGAGATTTTTATGCCCGTATTACCTTCTCCATAAGGATTGATACACTCTTTGATACTTTCTTTAAAACTGGGAGATAAAGCCAACTCAATTGATTTTATAATCTCTTCTTGACTATATCCCGAATCTATGACATTAAATGTTCTTTCCCTTCCTTTTTGTCTGGTTCCTATATTAATCACTGGTTTCTTAAAAGAAGCGGCTTCAATAATACCACTACTTGAATTTCCAACAATTACTTCGGCATAATTTAACAAACTTAAATAATCCAAATGATTGAGGTTTTTAAAGATTTTGAAATTAGGTTCATTTTTAAACTTATTGATTACTTTAATTATTCTTGTATTTCCTGCATCCGCATTAGGATATATAATCACATTTTGCAAACCTATTTTTTTAATTGCACTTAATGTTTCTTCCATTTGTTTCTCAGCAGATTCAATCTCAAGAGTGATGGGGTGTTGGATTACTAAAATTGTTTTTTTATTTTTTAACCCTAACTTTTCAAATAACTCTTCTTTTTGAGCTATTTGTTGATTAACAATTTGATCTAAACCTGGAGCCCCAACAACATATATTCTAGAACTATTTTCTCCCATTTTAAGAATTCTTTCAGCACTTTTTTTGGTGGTAGTTAAATGAATGTGACTTAATTTGGTGATTGCATGGCGAGCAATTTCATCAACAGTTGATGAGACTTCTCCTCCATGTAAGTGGGCAACGGGTATATTAAGATAAGCTCCCACAATGGCAGTACCTAAAGCCTCTGCTCTATCTCCTAAAATTAAGATTATATCTGGTTTAATTTTACTAACGGTGGTGGTTAATTTTTTAACAAAATTTCCTAGAAAGATCGCCATTGATTCATAGTCATCTTTTTTATAAACTTCTTTAACTTTTTTTATTTTAAAACCATCATTCTTTATTTCTTTAAATGTGTGCCCATACTTTTTCATTAAGTGCATACCTGTTACTAAAATTTCTAGTTGTAAGTTTGAATGATTTTTAATGTCCATCAATGCCGACTTCATTAAACCATAATCTGCTCTTGTTCCAGAGACATAAAGTATTTTTTTCATTTTAAGTTTTCCAAAGTAATTAGCTCATCCTTTTTTATTTCTTTAGTAGTTATCATTTCAATAATCTCATTAACTCTTGGAGGTGATAATCCCGTTCCTGGACGTTTGACTAATAACAAATTTTCTGTTATTTTCGTTTCTGCTGGAATATTTAATGCGGCAACAATACTTTTCCTAGCGATTTTCATTATTTCTTTTTCTGAAGATTGGGGGACTTTCTCATACTTCCCTTTTATTTTTTCTGTAATCCTAATTGCTTGAATCATTTTTTTAAGTTCATCTGGTTCTAAAGAGGCTTTGTGATCTGGTCCAGGTAGATTTTTGTCTAAAGTAAAATGTTTTTCTATAATTGTAGCCCCCATAGCAGTTGCTATTATTGGGACTTGTATTCCTTTGCTATGGTCTGAATATCCCACTAAACAGTCCATTTTTTCTAAAGTGTGCATAGCATTTAGATTAACTTCATCATTAGAACAAGGATAATTAGTTGTACAATGAAGAATAATAACTTCATCATTCCCTTCATTTTTTATTACTTCTAATGCTTCTTCTACCTCATTTAATGTTGCCATTCCTGTTGACAAAATAATGGGTTTATTTTTTTTAGAAATCTTTCTTAATAAATTGTGATTATTTAAATCTCCAGAGGCAATCTTAAATGCAGGCATTAATTCATTTAAAAAATCAACATAACCCTCTGAATGGGGTGTAGATAAAAATATTATTTCTTTTTTTAAACAATATTCTTTTATTTCTATAAATTCTTTTTCACTGAGTTCTAGCGTTTTTAACATCTCTTGCTGACTACATTTAAAACCAGTATTTTGTTTTTGGTATGTTGCTAATTCTGCTTTTTTTGAAGCTAAATCCTCAGCTTTAAATGTTTGGAATTTTATAGCATCTACCCCAACTCGTTTTGCTTCATCAACCAGTTTTTTTGCTAAGATTATATTTCCATTGTGGTTTACTCCTGCTTCTGCTATAACAAAACAGGGGTGTTTTTTACCGATGATCTTTTGATCTATCATTATTTCTTTTTTCATTTGGCTTCAATTAATTATTTTTTTACTTTTATTCTGATTTCTACTGACTTTTCTTCTTTATTTTGGTCTTTTAACTTTAAATAGGTTATGAATCTATTTTAGTTAAGATTAGTAACCATTTCTTTCCAAATTTGATCAATAATTTCATTAATATTCTCTTTTGAATTATTTTCTGTATTAATTATTTGGATTTTGATGACTTTTGTTAATTTAAAATAATTTTCTCTTTGTTTATGTAAATATTCTAAAGGTAAAACCTCTCTTTCAATCTTTTCAATCTTTTCTTGGTTTCTTTTATTAGTTTTCCCTCTTTTTTGTAATTCTTCTGGTTTTGCATCAAGTAGGAATGTAAAATCTGGTTTTGGAAACAATTTTATCAGTAACGGAAAAATCAAGCTTCTTTTTACATAAGGATATTGCCCATATAAATCATAAAAATATCTGTCTGTTATAACTAAATCATTTTTGTTTAATTTTGGTTTTATTTGAATTAAGTAACGGTAATAAAACTCAATAAATTGATATAATAATAGCGTCTCTTGTTTTATACTAAATTTTTCATTTTTATCAGAAATATTCTTTTCAGAAATCTCTTTCAAAACCGTCTCTTGAAATAATTTCTTATCTCTCTTTTTAAGATAACCGGAAATAAATTTTGTTAAAAAGAATGTTGGATTCCAACCATAGTAATAATATTGTCCTTTAATTCCTAAGTGTTTTGTAACTTCACTATAATCACTCAATAATTCTTTTGTGATTGTACTCTTGCCAGTTCCGTTAGTACCAATAAATGAGACTAAATATCCTTTCCTTTTTAATTTCGGGTATCTTAACAATATTCTCATTAATTTCCTCCCTAAATACAATCCTGTTAGTGGTTCAAACATTATTTTTTTAAACCACCAATAAACTATCTTACTCTTTTTCAATTTTGTATTCCCTTCTTGGTTAATTTTAATTACTTCTTTAAACCCTTTTTTCCAACCATTTTTCTTTAGTTGTTTTTTGATGTATTTTACTTCAATATTATTCTCATTAATTAAATCCAGCCATACTTTTTCTTTCTTAGTTACTTTAAAGTTTTCAAAAAGGACATGTCCAGCATGAATCAGGATTGAATCTTCTTTACTAGGAATAAATATTCCTGGTGCAACTTCTTGTTTTCTCTTAAACACTGCTTTTTTATCTAACGCTTTTATTCCATGCCAGGCAATCTCTCTATGAAGATGTACAGAAAACATTTCTTTACCTATTAATTTACAATGCATGAACTTATATTTTTCAAACTTTTCTGAAAAACGCAAAACAAAACCATTTTGTTCTAACAACTGGGCTGCTTGATGGTACTCTTCTTTACTTTCAAATATGATGTCTAAATTTTTTTTTTCTCCCTCAAATATGTGTTCGCATTTGAAAAGGACATAATTTAATTTATTCTTATAAAATAGGTTTATTACATTCATTAGTTCTTTTGGCGTTTTTTTATAATTCATTTTTTAAATCCAAAATATTTTTATTCATATTTCTCTATATATCTTTTCATACTCTCCAATAAAATTATCTTTTGAGAAATATTTGTTAGCGGTTCTTCGACAATTTTTTTGATATTTCGTGTAATTATTTTTTAGTTTAATGATTGCTTTTTGTAAACTAATTTCATCTGGTTCAAATACTATCCCACATTTTTCTTTGTTAACAAAAGCAGCGATTTCAGTTTTATTTGAAACTAATATTGGTTTCCCTGCGGCTAAACTTTCTAATGCAGAATTAGGAATGAGTTTAAGATAATCATCGTGTTTGGTATAGGGAATAATGGTGCAGTGTGTTCGACCATAAATCTCGTTCATATCATTGATAATCCGATTATCGACGATCACATTTTTGAGAGAAGATTTGTTTATTAATTTATTAATATCCAAATAAGCACCCTTTCTCCAAGCAAGTATAAATTTTGAGGATTGATTTTTTTTTGCAGTATCAATTATAAGGTTAATCCCTCGTTTTTCAAAATCATTAAATCTTGTTGGACAACTGGCATAAAGAATTTTAAATTCTCCCTCTGTTTTTTGATAAATAAATTCGTTTAGATCTACTGGCGGATAAATCACCTTAGCTTTATTTGGATTAATCCCTAATTCTAATAGTTCTTCTTTTTGTTTATTTGATTCCACTATAATTTTTTTAATTCTCTTTAATTTTTTAATTCTCTTTTCAATTTTTTTAATGCTACATGAGGCTGCTGCTGTAAGTATTGTTTTGTTTAAATTAATTATATTAAGATAAGGTAAATCTCCTAAAGAAGTATAAATGTGGTTGACATTGCTTTTTTTGCTTAAATAATAACTATACAGAGATAATATTGGGTAATAAAAAAAATGATAAGAACTTCTTTTTCTATTAAATTTAAAATTAAATAATCCGTCAAGATGCAAATCATGGATTTTAACACTACTTTTTTTTGAGAAATAATTTGCTAAAACAGAAACTTCTTTAGATATTGCTTCGTATCTAGGTCTATATCTTTGTACGTAGTAGGTTATTCTCATTTTGTTTGCCATTTTAACTTCTTTTATTATTTCTTTTAATCTTTATTTCTTTTGACATAAAACAATCCATTCATAAGGTTCGTTAGATCTAAATTTTTCTAAAAAGAAAATAACTTTTCTAGCTATGTTATCCATCTTTATTACTTTAAGTGGTCTTGAGAATAATGCTTGTAACCAGAATTGTTTTAGTATTGGAAACATTTTAATAACTTTAAATCCATTATTTTCCATTTCTTCTTTGAACTCTTTTTTAGTATACAATTTGTCATATACAAAGTATCTTTTTTTACCTAAAATCTTTCTTAATGGTAGAACAATATTTTTGTTCATAACTTCAAAAGATAATAAGCCCCCTTCATTTAACAAATTTGATGCTTGTTGGTATATCTTCTTTCTTTCTTCAGCTTTAAAGTGTAATAAAAATCTGATTGTAAAAATTAAATCATATCTTTGATTGTTTTTACTATTATACTTAAAAACATCATCATTAACAAAAGACCATTTTTGATAATGTGGGTTACTTTTCATCCTATTATCTGCAATTTTTAACATGCTTAAACTAGATTCTATGCTTGTTCCCTCTTTAATATTTTCAAGATTTAATTCTGCAGTTAGTCTTGCTGGCCCAGGAGCAAACTCCAAGATTTTGTTACAATTATAGTTAGTAATAATTTTATTAATTAAATTTACTTGTCTTTTATGTTCAATAAAATTTAAAGGCTCAGTAAACCTTTTTTTAATATAACCTTGAGCAACCTCCTCTTTTTTATAATAATCTAATACTTGTTTACGTTCAGTTATTCTCATTTTAATGCCTCTTGATATATTTTAATCACTTTCTTAATTACTTCTAATTTAGAATATTTGTCTTTAACATTTTTTATTCCATTAACATTAAAATTTTTTAGCTCTCTATTTTCTTTTACATTTAATATATCTTTTTGTAATCCAATAAAATCTCCTGCTTTAACAAGTATTCCTTCTCCTTTCTCTATAGTTTCCTTAATCCCTCCAATATCACTGCCAATAACTGGTTTACCTGCAGCCATCGCTTCAATTGCAATTCTACCAAATGGTTCTGGCCAAATAGATGGAAATACCACCAAATCATGATTGGCGTATACTCCTGGAATCTGATCATAAGAAACCGGTTGATGAATCTCTGCATCAAGACGATTATTTTTGATATAACGATTTAGTTCTTCTTTTAATGGCCCATCTCCGTATAAGCTACATTTAACATTATTCCGTCCTTTAATCGCTTTTAATAATACTTGTGGCCCTTTAAATCTTGTTAACGATCCCAGATAAAGAATTTTTGTTTTATTTCTTTTTTCGTTTTTATTCTTACTTTTACTTGACACGTTGAACTTATCAATTTCTAACATATTTGGAATAACAACACTTTTTCTTTTATGTTGTAATAATATTTTCTGCACATATTCACTGATGGCTATTAACTTACAATATTTTAATCCTGCATTTAATTTTTTGTAATAGTTGTACACATAATATAAAAATAAAGGATTATACTTTAAATACCAACTATTCTTAGTTTTTCCTATCTCTGAAGAACTCATTTGACAAGATAAAAATTTTGAGAACAAACAAACACATTTACATTCTCTTTTTCCATGATAAAACCTATCTCCTTTAGGACAAAGTGCGGGATAACTTTCAATAGTTGCAAATAACGGCACTTTAATTTTCCACAATTCTTTTGCTGCTATGATACTTGTTCCAATGAAATGAATCAAATCAAATTTTAATTTTTTATTTAGAAATTGGACTTCTTTAACAATTGAATTTGGTAATTGGGTACTTCTAACCCAGTTATTTTTAATCCCACTTGGATTATCTGCAGTTTTTAGTTTACGATAAACTTTAATTCCCTCAATCGTCTCAAATTTTTTTAATCCCGAATGATAAGAAGTTAGTACAGAAACATCTTCTCCGTTTTTAACAAGCGCTTTGGCTATCAGGAATAAATTAATTTCCCCACCACCCATAATTTTTGGGGTAAAATATTCTGAGACAAAGAGGACTTTCATGATAAGAATAATGAGGAAAATTGCTTTATAACATTTATGATTTTTGGTTCATACCAGATAACAATTCTTTATATATATCTAAATATTTCTCAACACTTGGTTCCCAATTATATTCTCTAATTTCTTCATTATTATACTTTCCTTGCGAAACAAAAATCACTTTTTCAGCTAAATCAAGATGATTCTTACTCTTAAACATTAAAAATTTTCCAGAAACAACCTCCGGAAGTGAGCCAGCATCACTGACAACAGCAGGAATACCCATTGTAATCGCTTCTACGGCATTATAACCAAACCCTTCTGCTATTGAAGGAATAACTGCACAATCAAACGCTTTCAAATAGTAACGTAGATCCTGGTGCGGAACAGAGTCAACTAACTTGACTTTATCTTCAATCTGCAGTTCTTTAATCAATTTCATTAGTTGTTCATATTTTTTTTTGTATTTATCAATAGTACCAAACATTAGTGCTAGAACTGCATTGGGAACTCTTCTTGATATTTCTGGTACAGCTTTAATCACATATTCAAATCCTTTAGATTCTCCCGGCCTGCCCCAAGAGAAATATACAAACTTATCTTTTAGGTTCAGTTTTTCTCTAATTTCTTTAACTTTATCAAGATTAATACTATTTTCATTCCAAAACCTATAATCTAACCCGTTATAGATTGTTACTGCTTTTTCTGGTTTAACCCCTATTTGTAATAAATCCTTTCTCGTGGCATTAGAAACACAAACATATTTATCATAAGATAAATAATAAATCGCTTTTTCTAATAATTCATGAATTAAACATTTCCATCTTCCAAAACTAGTAACTTTATTCCATTTCCCAACCCAAACTTCGTGTACAGTTATCACTACGGGCTTTTTTGTTATCTTTGCAGCAAACCAGGCTGGTGGTGCACCATTAAAAGAAGTAGTTTGGATAACCTCACTTTTCTTAGCAAATTTAATCGCTTTGAATAATGAAAGAAAGGTAAACAAATAACGAGAATTAAAAGAATTTACCCTATAAACTTTCACCCCGTTAATTATCTCTTTCCTTTTTGTTCCTTTAAGTTTTTGTGTTAGTAGAATAACTTCGTGGCCTAATTTAACATAGTTCTCAGCAAGATTCTTGAAAACAACTTCTGCCCCCCCATAATGGGGGAGATAGTTTTCACAGATAAAAAGGATTCTCATTTTTCTTCTTAGTGCTTTCCCCGGTTTTAATTTCAGTTTCCTTAGTTTCTTCGCTTCTTTTTTCTTCATGCTTAGTATTCTTATTCTCTTCGTTTCTACTTTCTTCACTTTTAGCATTTTTCATTGCTTCTTTTCTTACTAAAATCTCCACTCTTCTTTCCAATTTCTTCATAGTACTATAATTATAAAATCCTAATCCTAAAAGTACAAAGAATCCAATCACCACAAAGAAATCTAATCTTCTATAAAAATTAAGAGGTGCAATGATCGGATCCAAGATTGAAGGAATAATTGCAATAATTATTAATATTATCCAACAGCTTTGCCAGGTTACAAATTCTTGTTTGCTCAATTCTTTTCTTTTATACTTAACAAAAGTAAAATAAATCATACCTAATCCAAAAATGATTCCAAGTAATTGTATCCAAAGTGTTGTGTTCATCTTAATAACCTCCCCGTAAGCATCTTGAGAACAATTTTAACACCATCAAGTACTGTTGTCCCTTTATATTTGTCCGCATAAATTGTTTCTATAGGAATCTCTGTATATTTTAATTTTTTTTTACCTACATTGATAATCATTTCGGTTTCCATATAATAATCAGATGCATTCCAGCGTATTTTTTTATAAGCTTCTCCAGTAAATGCTCGATAACCACATTGATTATCTTTTATGTTAACTCCAAATAAAAGACTAGAGAATTTGTTAATAAAATTGTTTCCAAATTTTAAAACAAAGGGCATAGCTTTATTTTCAGTTCGATGAGAAAAAGTAATGTCATTTTCGTTGAGTGCCTCTAAGAATCTGGGGATCTCTTTAGGGGCGTGTTGCCCGTCAGCGTCAATGACAACAATTTTCTCTGCTCCTTGTTTTAAAGCAAAATCACAGCCAGTCTTTAAAGCCGCCCCTTTCCCCAGATTTATTTCATGCTTTAATACAACCACTTCCTCTTCTTTTGCTTTATTGTAGGTGTTATCTGTTGATCCATCATCAACAACAATAATATTGTTTACATAATCTTTTACCTTACTAATAACATCAGCAATATTATTTTCTTCGTTATGGGCTGGTATTACTACATATTTATTCATCTTAGTGATTATTACTTAAATTTTATTTATATATATTATGGAAGATAAAGAGATAATTGGACAATAAGTAAGAAATAGATCTGTAAACAAAGAAAAAAATAATGGGAAATCATAAAAAAGCGGTAAAAGTGCCCTACCTCGCCATAAATGACGAGGTATGTTCGGGCACTTTTCTAAACTCCGCTTTTTTAGGATCCAAATAAAGCGCTACATCCTCAACCTAAAGGTTGAGGTACATAAAATACAACGAAGATTGTATTTTAGTACTAAAAACCAATCGTTGTTGGTTTTTATGTATTGCGCCTTTATTCCGGATAATGTATGAATAACTAACTTTCTACCATTCTTTTATCAATTAACATTATTAAGTGATAGCCAAACTGGGTTTTAATCGGTTCAGAAACATCTCCAACATTAAGACTAAAAGCAGTATCTTCAAATTCAGGAACCATCATTCCCTTACCAAACCAGCCTAAATTACCACCATTATCTTTTGAGCCTGGATCTTGGGAATGTTCTTTAGCCAGTTCCCCAAAATTATTGCTTGTGGCTTTATCTTTAATTTCGTTAATTAATGTTAAAGCTTCTTCTTCACTTTTATCTTGAGTGGAAATTAAAATATGGGCAGCATTAATTTCTTCTTTTGGTTTAAAGAAAACATTATTCTCCTGTTGACAACCATAATCAACTTTCCAGGTAATTATCTTTTGGTTATTTACTCCGACTCTGTCATCAAACTTGCTAAAACATTTTAAGCCATGGCCTTCAAAGAAAAACATTTTTGTAAACATACTATTGGCTTGTAATGGATCAGTTAACATGAAATTATAATTTTCTCCGTTAGGTACTAAGACAAAAGAAAATCCTGTCTGTTTTCCTTCTAATTCTACTTCTTGGACGCCTTGCTTTGTTGCATAAACTAAAGTGTTTGGTACCACTTCCTGATTACCTTCAATAGTTACATTTTTCTGATTTAGATCAACAAGGAAACCAATATTCTGTCCTTGTATTGAACCAACACAACGTAAGTTATCTTTAGATAATGTTTCACAACCACTTAATCCTGAAAGGTATCCTGGCCATGGTGCAATCCATTGATCCCCTTTAGTGTTTTGTATTTCGTAATAAGTTTTATCAGCTTGTTCTTCGGTCATTTCAAAATTTTCAGTTAAATAACTAACCGCTTCAGTTTTATCCATTTTTGTTGTTGTTTGATACATTGTTGCTTTTTCAAAATTCCAACTGCCA
>CAZIMI010000015.1:0-13391 GCA_964540325.1 uncultured Methanosarcinales archaeon
AGTTTTAGATCAGTTTATTGACTTTACCCGTTTACGAAAGTTAAGTTTTCATGATCAGTTTGAACCAGGAAAAATAGCACATACACCAATGGCAGAACCGTTTAACAAGGAATTAAGAAATGTTTTGTATGGTACTTGTTCTGAATTAGGATTAAAATGTCATCCCAAAGGTACAGTGGTCACGATTGAAGGTCCTCGTTTCTCTACAAAAGCAGAATCGAAAATGTTTGCTTCTTGGGGAGCAGATGTAATCAATATGTCAATAGCTCCAGAATGTATTCTTGCAAATGAGATTGGTCTCCCTTATGCAGCAATTGCTATGGCTACAGATTATGATTGTTTATTTGATGATGTTCCTCCCGTAACTTGGGAAGAAGTTTTGAAAGTATTCAAAGAAAATGTGGGAAAAGTTACTAGTTTGTTAACTAATGTCGTACAGAAAATTAATAATTGTAATCCATCTTGTTGCTGTCATCACGATTGTGATGATGTTGAAGAAGAAAATGAAGAAGAGGAGTTCGATTTGAAGAGTACGATTAGAACAATTCCAAATTGGCCAAAAGAAGGGATTATGTTTAGAGACATTACAACACTTATTGAGAATCCAAAAGCATTTGCTTATTGTATTGAAAAGTTTAAAGAGAAATATTCTGATTGTGGGATTAATAAAATTGCTGGGATTGAAGCAAGAGGATTTATCTTTGGTGCTGCTTTGGCTAAAGACATGGGGTTACCATTTGTATTGATTAGAAAGAAAGGCAAATTGCCCGGAGAAGTTGTTGCTCAGGAGTATGCTTTAGAATATGGAACAGATAAGATTGAGATGCATGTTGATTCCATTTCTGCAGGAGAGAATGTTTTATTAATTGACGATCTATTAGCTACTGGTGGAACAATGGCTGCTGCTTGTCAATTGGTTGAGAAAGTTGGTGGAAAAGTTTTTGAAACAGCTTTTGTAATTGATTTACCCGATTTGAAAGGTGCTGAGAAATTAACTAAGTATAATATTTTTAAATTAGTAGAGTTTGAAGGGGAATAAAGTTATGGAATAGATACATGTTCCAAAGTAACATAATCCTGATAATGGTGACGCAACAATTCGCGAGAAGCATCATAAAGTGTTTCAATAGCAGAATACTCATTAAGATCTTTTGCTGTTTTTAACATCCCGTGCATTTCAATAATTGTTTCTTTTAATCCCATTCTATTTTCTTCGGATCTTTTTCCTTTACACAAATCAACAACCTTTTTATTAAGACATTCTAAAGCTTCCATTTTCATTTACCCCCGCATCCTTTCAATCGCCATCTGAATCTCATCATCACCGTTCTCTGGTTTCTTCTTTTCTTCAGAACTAATCTTAACAACTTCCGGTTCAACAACTAAAGTTTCTTCTTTTTTATCTTCTTCTTTATACTTTACTTTCCAAGTTTTATCTTTAATCTTCGACTTAACAGAATCCAAATCGTAACTGGGTTCTTTAGGTTGCCATAGTAAAGATTGATTTAAACCATCATCAGACATTCGAGGGAGAATATTTATACACAATTTTCCATCCGGATTGTCATCAGTTTCTCCTGATTTCAAAACAATGTTTGTGCCATGAACTCCGAGACCTTCAAAAACTAAGGTTGCGGCAAGCGAAGCTGTAGAAAACAAATGAAATGCTTCTTCTACAGATAAATTTTCAATAAACTTTTCTTCAATCTTTGAATAAACTTGAATATGTCCTTTAATAACACCTTTCTTTGGGATTACAACTAAAACTTGTTCGTCTTCATAAAGAATTGTTTCCTTGGCATAAACGTCCTGCAAATAGCTGACCATTTCTCCTGTTCCAGAATGCCAACCCATTGGATTTCTTTTGAAATGATTCCCCATCATAATTGGGAAATTATGCTGCAAAGTTTTTAGTTTCTCTTCTTCCAAAGTTTCTTTTGGTTTCCAGAAAAAGTTGAAAAATCCGTCTCCAGTTTCTCTAGGAAAAATATGCATCAGGAAATGTCCTGCCTGTTGTCCGGCAGCTCCGCCAGAAGCAATGAAAACGTTAACTGAGGTTGTAACCATACCTTCTTTTACTGCTTTACACATTCCTGGAACCAAACCAAACAAATGTTTAAACTCTTCCTGTGGCATGTAAGGAAGAATAGGATAATGTTCTTTAGGCATGAATAAAGTATGACCTTTAATTGCCGGATGAATATCAATCATGGAGATAGTAACATCATCTTGAAAAACGGTTTTAGCTTCCATCTCTCCGGAAATCAATTTACAGAAAATACATTGTTTCTTTTGTTCAGCTAATTGTGCTTTTATTTCTGGGGTTAGATTCATTTTTGTTTTGTCCTTTTATGACTTTCTAGAACTGCTTCTGCAACGTTATTTAAATTTTCTTCGGTTTTAACTAAAGGCATTAACATATTTATCCCTTTTCCACTTCTATAACTATAAATATTATGATTTCTCATTAGTTCTCTTCTTACTAACCCGGCAATTCTATCATCGGGAAAAGTAATTGTTGACCATCCACCTCTGCCACTAACAATAATACTTTCTTCATCCTCTAATTTCATTTCTAACTTTTTCTGTAAAGATAAAGAATTTTCTAATCCTTCTTTTAATAAACCATTTTCAACAATCTCATCTAGAACAGCATTAACAACATAAACATCACGGGGTTGCCAATCTAAAGTTGAGCCAAACATTACTTTAGCAGCTTCAGGGATATTTTGAGACTTTATTTTGTGTTTTATTTCTTCCGAAACTAAAACAGCAGCAACTTTCTCATAAGAATTACTAAGGCCTTTTCCAACATTATAAATATCAGGTTTAAGACCTAAATTTTCAGAGGCAAACAAACTTCCGAATCTTGCAAAAGTGGCACATTCATCAGCAATAATCAAAATATCATGTTTTTCCGCAACTTCATTTATGCCCTCGTAATAATTTTCTCGTGGGGTTGTTGCACCAACAAATTGCACTGGTTCCAACATAATAGCAGCAACAACATTTCCATTTTGAGAAATAAATTTTTCTAAGTGTTCAACTAGTGAGCCTTCAAACTCAGGGGAAGGCAAGTGTTGGAAAACTTCAGTAATTTCTTCAGGCAAATAACAATCATTATAACTTTCTCCAGAATCATGGTCTCCAGTACCAGACCAATAACCAGCTGCTAAAGTCGCTGGATCATGACCAAAATAAGATCCTTTAGGAGATAAAATTATTTTCTTGTCTTTATCATGCTGTGCTAACCAAGCTAATTTTATTGCTGTGGTTCCAGCTTGTGTACCTGTCGAAGCACGATAAACTAAACCATTTTCAAAACCAACTGCATCTAGAAGCCGCCTTGCTAATTTTTCTTTTTCAGGATGAAAAGCACCATAATTTACAAAAGGACTACAAAATTCAGGGTTACGATAAATATCTTCTATTTTTGTATTGGGAATTCCGGTTAAATTCGTAGCTGAACCTGAAGAAAAATCAACTAATTCTTGTTCAGTTCCGTCTTTATATCTAAGTGTAAAATAATTTGGGAACTCCAATTTAACTAATTGAAACGAAGAGTTAGCTCCCCATCCAGGTGCAATGATATCGGATTTCTTTTCTTCCATTTCCTACTCCAAACACCCATCACAATAATAAATGAAAAAAAGAAAAATCACTTCTTCTTGCTCTTTTCAACTTCTTTAGCTAACTTCAGTTTCTTAATCAGTTCCTTATACCGATTCCTAATCGTTACTTCAGTTACGCCAGCAACATCCGCCACTTCTCGTTGCGTACGTTTCTCGCCATGGATCAAAGAAGCGACATATAAAGCAGCGGCAGCAATTCCAGTTGGACCCCGACCAGAAGTTAATTCAATATCGCGGGCCATTTCCAGAATTTCTACAGATTTAGACTGAGTTTCTGCGCTTAATTTCAAAGCAGAAGCAAATCTAGGGATATAATCGGCAGGATTACTTGGTCTGATACTAATTTCAAGTTCTCTGGTAACAAAACGATAAGTTCGACCAATTTCTTTCTTCTCAATACCAGAGGCTTCGCCCATTTCATCCAAAGTACGAGGAACTTCGTGCCTTCGACAAGCAGCATATAAAGCGCCAGCCACAACAGATTCCATTGATCTTCCTCTAACTAAACCTTTCTGTACAGCTTGTCTATATATTCTAGCAGCTTCTTCTTCAACAGATTTAGGTAACTTCAAAAAACTAGAAACCCTTTTAAGCTCAGCCAGAGCAACTTTTAAGTTCCTTTCAATAGCAGTACTAATACGAATATTCCATTTTCTAAGCCTAAAAAATCGATCTCTTTCCCGATCTGAACTTAATTTATAAAAATCTGAAGTACTACCAACTTCTGTACCTAATCCCTGATCAAATTGAGTCTGGCTTGTAGGTGCACCCGCCCTTCTTTTATTTCCAGTATCATCATCAAATTCACGCCATTCCTGACCAAAATCTACCATTCGGTCTTCAATAACTAGACCACAATCTCTACAAATAGTCTCACCTTTTTCTCGGTCACGAAAAATATTCTTACTGGCACATTCAGGACATTCTTTAAGTTGTTTCCGTATCATGGTTATTCACCCGTTATTTAAGAACTATCACCTATTAGTTAAACATTAATTTTATATATTAATTTCATTTATCATTTAAAAAGCTTTCGGTTGCGACATCTAATATAGAAACATTTATATATAAATAAAGAATACTTTAGATTATGCAAAAAAGAGGTCAATTAGGTATTATTGAATTCAAATATTTCATGGTAGGTCTAATTATTGGAATTGTATTGGGGTTAGTCTTAGTATTCTTAGGAGCAAAGGGGATTATTCCGTTTAAAATTCCAGTGGTTTGTGGGTAAGATTACTATTTCTTCTATTTCCATTGATTTAAGTAGATTTATCATTTTCTGCGCAAATTCATAAAGTTAACATTATGCTAGAGTATAGAAAACGTTATAACTGAATCCTATTTAATTCCACTCATTAAAAAACGAGGTAATATACAATGAACGTGGATAGGATTCAAAAAGTAAACAATCTTGCTCTTGATTTAATGAAACAAGGTCTAGCTTCAGATAGAGAGGAAGCGATAATTAAAGCAGAAGAAATCTTCAAAGAGAGAGATACTGAAGATTATGCTAACATCAGGCAAACAATGGAGGAAGTTAAGCCAAAAATTGTTGAAGGGCAAAAAGAAGAAAAAAATGAAGAACTCTCTCAAGAAACGATTAAAGAAATTCTAGGAAAAAATACCCAATTTATAATTAAAACCTTTCGTGAATTCCAAGAAAAGATTACAACAATGGAAAGAGAGATTAGTTTCATGAAAAATAGGATGTCAAATTCTGCTCCGACTGTAAAAGAAGTTGTTTCGCAAACGAAAGAGGAATCAAAACCAGAACAAGGAAATGAATCTTCTCCTGAAGAAAAAAAAGAGAACCATCCCCGTTCTGGAAACTATAAAGATGAAGATGTTTCCATAGAAAAATTCTTTTACATGGGCAATAAATAAGGCCCGCATTTTTTTCTCTTTTTCGTCACTATTTATAGACAAAAACACAAACCTATATCCTACAGTATATAAATCTTTAAAAGCCATTTAACTACTTAAGAATAAAAACTATTCCGGGGTGGATTAAAATTAAAGCTAAACTATTAATTGGACTTCTAATAATATCTTTACTTATTTGTAGCTTCACTGTATTTGCAGACGTACCATTAGCAACTGGAAACGTAGAAATTGTCGATACAGAAGTTATTCTAGATGTAGATTATAACCAATTTAATGATGAAGATTTAGATTTAATTATTGTAACATCAAACACTTTTATTTTAAAAAACAACAATGCAGAAGAAGTGAAAGTTATTTTGGAAACAACAGGATTACCATCAGATTATACATTTGAAAATAAAGAAGTTTCCATCCCTGCCAATAGCGAAGTTTCAACATCATTAGTTTTTAATGTACCCCATGATAAAGATGGAGGAAAAGAGAATATTGGGAATGTAATTATTAAAGGCGCTGCAGATGTGCAGTTAGGTTCAGTAACTTTATCCCAAGAAACAAAGTCAATGTTAGAACTAAATGAATTCAAAGTTAAATATATTGATGAAGACGGAGATAAAGAGTCTGATTCATTTGATGAAAATGATGAAGTGTTTGAAATTGAAAAAAATGTTAAGCCTTATACAGAAATGAGTTTTATATTTAAAGTGAAAAATCTGCTTGACGACGATTATAATGTTGATCTTGAAAATATCCTTTTAACAATCGAAAGTGATGACGATTTCTTTGATGAAGATTTTGAAGAAGAGTACGAACTAGATAAATTAAGAGGAAAAGAAGATACAGAACTGACCATAACATTTATTATTAGTGAAGATGCTGATGCAAACGATCACACTATTGAAATTACACTTGAAGGGGAAGATGAAGAAGGTTCCGATTACAAAATTGAAAGAGAATTAGTGTTAAGTATTGAAAAAAATAAAGACGATTTAAGAGTTTTTGAAACAAAAATAACTTCGGAAACGATTGCTGCCTGTGAAGAAGAGTTCTCGTTTTTAGTCAAAATGAAGAATCTTGGTTCAAAAGACCAGAAATTTGCCGGCATATCCATTTTCAATGAAGAATTAGGCATTAATGAGAACATTCAAAACATTAAGATTGAAAGGCATGGAGACGATGATCTTTGGGAAGAGGAATTTGTTTTCAGTCTCAAAGATGCAAAAGTAAAAACCTATGATTTAGACGTTACTACTTATGTAGATAAAGACGAACCTGTAGATTTCAAAAGAGTAAAGTTAGAAGTTGGAAAATGTAAAGTTGAAAAAGAAGTTGTTGAAGAAGAAGATAAAACAGAAGTTATTACCAGCACACTTGATATTAATGAAAATGATAACGAAAGTGAAGAAGAGGAAGAATTATTAATTGATAAAAATAATGTTAAAAAAACTAATGGCAATAAAGAAGGAAATACTGCTTTAACCTCTTCAACAATTATTGAAACGGTTGAAGATTCATATAGTCAGGAAGATTTTTTAGTTGGAATAATCTTGGTAGCGATTGTTATTGTCTTAGCTTTAATTATCATATTTTTTGTTGTTTTACTTAAATGAGAGGGTGGATGTTCATATATAAGTTAGAATCATATAAAAACAAATATGGGGTAAAAAGAAAAATGAAAAACGGAAAATTTTTGATGGTTTTGTTTATTGTAGCTGCTTTATTATTAACTACTAAAGCTGCTTTAGGAGATGTATATATTAACGAATTCTTATCTGATCCAAGTGTTGAAGATGAATGGATTGAGTTATATAATGATGATCCAAACCAAGAAGTAGATTTAACTGGTTGGTTTATTGAAGATGGAACTGGCTCAGTTCATGGAAATGGAGGAGGGGATACTTCTTTAGATGGGTTAGTCATCCCAGCAGGAGGATATTTATTGTTAACACAAGGAGTTGAATTTAATTTCATACTTAATATTGGGGGAGATGCCATTGTTCTAAGTGATGATTTAGGCTTTATTGTTGATGAAATCACTTATGGAAACTTTGATGATGGGGATGTAGGAGATAATGAACAAGTCCCAGCCCAAGATAAATCCTTAGGAAGACAACATGAAGGTTCAATAAAATGGGTAGAATTTGATATACCCACGCCAGGAGCCACTAACGGAAATGGTAATAGTGTTCCGGAATTAATTAATCCTAATTATGAAACAGAAAGGGAAGCAACTGAAGATGTTGCAATAGAAGATAACTGGGACAACGATCTACAATTCATTGATCAAGATGGAGACGAATTAACTTATTCATTAAGTGCTGCTCCGCAAGGAATGACTGTAGAAAAAGAAGACAACGAGGATATTAATATTGTTTGGGAGTCGCCAGTAAAAGGAACTTATGAAAACATTATTTTAAGTGCTGATGACGGAATAAATAAAACTGAAGTAAAATTCAATTTAACAGTTGAGCCGTTTTTAGAGTTAGAAATTACCCAAATTACTCCCGGAACGGAAGTAAATCCTGGAGATCAAGTAACAGTTAAAGGAACTTATACCAATAACGGTGATTCGGCCTTAATTAAAGTTAACCTTCTCTCTGAAGCAGATATGACAATAACTGAACTTCCGTTTGAAGACAGTGACTGGTGGTTATCCATTGCTGGAACTGAAAATTTTGAATTAACTTTCACTGTTCCAGAGATTACCGATGATGATACTTTTGATTTGATTACATCAATTGATGGGCTAAGTGCCTGGGGTAATAGTTACGATGATAAGAATACAACCAAATTTAATATTACTAAAGAACCTTTTGCGGTAGTTATCTCAAGTGCTACTTTAGAAAATGAAGAATTAAGTTGCACCCAAGAAACAGGATTAGAATTAGAAATTGTTAACAAAGGTGAAGAAGACATTTTAGAACCTTATATCTTAGTTTATGAAAGGACTGTCGATGAAAATAGTTTTGATGAAGATGGAAAGAATTTCACTAAGTTTGCAAATGGAAATGATGCTCAACCTTTACTGAAAGAAGAACTTAGCGACATCACGCCATCAACTTCAAATGCTTTAGTTAAAGATCTTGATTTAGATCTGACAGAACTTTCCAGTGGAGTTTACACATTACAGGTTTATCTTATATCTCCTGCTTTTGGTAATAATAACTTTATTGCCGATAAAAAAACTGTTGATGTTACTATCAATAACTGTAATCCTTTACAGATTGAAGAAACTAAAGTTAAAGTTGGTAGCGACACATATACTGATTTAATTGATGCAGCTCCAGGCGATGAAGTTGAAGTGACAATAACTTTTGGAAATGATGGCCAAGGAACAATTGGGCATGTAAAACTAGAGGCAGAAGTTACAGATAATAATTTAGACTTTTTCCCTTATACAGCGGAATGTAATGGAGCAGAATGTGACCAAGGACAATGGACACTTTTAGATGGGGAGAAAAGAGAACATAGCTTTACTTTCACACTTCCATCAGATGTTACCGGAAGTTTTGATATGACTGTTCAAGTCTTAGATGAACTTGTTGACGGCAGTAAACAAGAAAGTGAAGTGAAAACGCTGGTCTTTAATGTAATTAAAGATGATGCAAACATTGTCATAAAAGAAAGCACTATTGATGATAAAAGCCTTACTTGTGCTAGAGTGACCACATTAAATTTAGATTTAATTAATAGTGGAGATAACCCAGTTGCGCCGGAAGTTTTAGTTTACAGCAAAGAACCAAGCCAAGGCAGTTTCGATGAAGATGATGGCGAGTTTGTCTTTAGTGAAGAACCTTTAGTAAGTGAAGAATATACTTTCTCTGGTAAGATTAACACTGCAGATACAAAAACCGCACAAGTCGCCATAAATACAACTAATTTGGCAGAGGGGCAACATACACTTTATGTATATGTAGTTAGTCCTTTCTTTACAAATGGAGAGAACCACTATTTTGTTAGCGATGAAACTTCAGTTGAAATAAGTGTAGGTGCATGTTTAAACTGGGAAGCAATTGAAGAAAAACTTAAAGCTGTGAAGAATTTCATTGATGAAAAAGAAGTGAATTTCTTTGAAATTAATCAGGAAACTGGAGAATATGTTTTCATCTATGAAAATACCGATTTAGGTTACGAAAATATTTTAAGCTTCCAAATCGCTGAAGATAACGAAGAAGAGGGTATAGTGGGGCAAAGCAATCCGGAAATCGTTAGTTGCAATATGGACCCTGCAAAAACAGAAATCAGCTGTAACCCTCCGGAAGAAGACCAATCCGGAACTTCAACATTAACAATGGATATTGTTCAGGATTTAGGTGCTGGAGAGGCAAACAAAATTACTGAATATTTTGATGTGGTTATTGACAATACTTTAGGTATTTCTAATGTTAAGATTAACGGGGACTTAATTGAAGAAGGAGAAACAAGTGCTGCTTTAAACCCTTACCAAGAGATTGAAGTTAAATTAACTGTAACAAACCATTTAGATTATCCAGTTACAGGAGTAGTAGCAAGCTTAGTTACCAACGGAATTGATATTAAAAGTGAAGAAACAATCAATTTGGAAGCTAAACAAAGCAAAGAAATCTCTTTCAAAGATCAATTATCATATCTGCTAACTAAAGGAGAGTATAAAGCAGAACTAACCGTTAGCGGAGTTGATTATGAGAACAATGTCGTTGAAAATGATAAAGATGATAAGTTTGAATTCACATTTAATTTGGAACAAGAAGCCGCTGATTTAGTTATTTCTAAATTAACAGTTGACGAAGAAGAATTAGCAGAATTAGCTGAGGATGATTGGGAAGGTTTCACGTGTAATCCCACTGCAACAGTAACCATGGAATTAACTAACAAAGGAACTAATAGTGAAGATGACGTTGTAGTTACTGTAAATGGTGCAGATGTGGAGATGGAGTTTGATCTTAAAGAAGTTGATGAGGATGGAAATGGAGAAATTTCACCAAACACTCAAGATACTTATTCCGTTGAAGTTCCAACTAGAGATTTGAATAGTGGAAGTAACACAGTTAAGTTTGAGATCACTTACAGGGACGGATACAAATCAGATAGCGAAATTTTAGCAATCACTAAGAACGATTGTTTCAAAGAAGCACAATCAAAAGGTGAAACAGATGAAGAATGGGAAGTTGATGAAACTGATGACCCTTGGATTCTTGCTGATGAAGAAAAAATGGAAATGAAAGTAGTCTTAAATGAAGACTTAACTGGAAAAGATTACACTTTCGAAGACATTGTTTCTTGGTATATCTTGGGAGAAAATAATGAAGAACCAGTTGCTAGTGGAGAAGTATACCCATTCTCTAAAGATACAGCGAAAGATGAACCTTATGAAATCGTTGCAGATGTTAATGGTGAAAAGTTCTCTTGGTTCGTTACAGTTACTGACAAACCATTTTCAAACGAGTTGACAACTAACATTGCTGAAGATGATACTAAAGTGGAGTTAGGTTCATTTGAAAACTTTACTGTTGAGAATGCTTATGGTAAGATTGTTTTCAGTGAAGCAAACTTAAATGCATTGTTTAATCTTGATGAAGTGATTAAGATTTCTGATGGCCTAGTGGCTGTAGATACAGTAAAAGCTCCAGAACTTAATGTTCCAGCTATAGTTACGTTGAAAAAGGAGTACGAAAAACAAATTATCTTTGTTGCTGAAGGTTTCGATAAAGAAGATGCTGAATATCTTCCATGTGTAGAAGAGATTTGTCAACAGATTGATTACTCTCAAGAAGACGGGTTTATCTTTACTGTAGAAGAATTTTCAACCTATAAAGTGTTAGAAGATGTTGACGCAGATTTCAGCGTTTCAGCAATCTTAGTAGATAACTCTGACCGGGGAGACAATGTTACTGTTGATGTTATTGTAACAAATAGCGGTTCGTTAGATAAGATTACAGATATAACAGTTGAACTTGACGGAGTAGATGGTGATTACGAAGCTAAGATTGATACCACTGAAGTTGCAGAATTAGTTTCTCAACAATCGTTTACTGTAAAATTAGAGTTTACAATTCCAGAAGATGAAGATGCTGGCGAACATAGCATTGGAAGTTTAAAAGTTACTGGAAAGAATGGTGAAGAAGAGCTGACTAAATCTTCAAGCATTAAGATTAATCCAAAAAGCCATCTTTTAATTGAAAGCTTTAAAGTTAATGGTAAGACAACAGGAAAATTAAATGTTGATGAAGAAAACACTATTAAAATTAAAGTAAAGAATGATTACTCTGAAGATTTAGAAGATGTGTTTGTAACTGTAACCATTTTAGACGTTGATGGTGACGATCTTGAAGAAGAGTCTGAAGAAATTGACTTGGATGATGGCAAAGATGAATGGCTAGAAGTTACTTTTGATCTGAGCAATGAGGACTTAGAAGATGACACATACACAGTAGAGGTTATTGCTGAAGGTGTAGCTGCAGATGATGACAGTGAACACGAAACAATTACAACTGAAGAAGTTGATGTTGACAGAGAAGATCACAAAGTTGTAATTAAAGATTTAGATTTAAGTGCATCAGTTGTTCAGTGTCCAACCAGACATTCAACATTAGAAGTAACTGTAGAGAATGTTGGTAAGAAAAACGAAGATGTTGAAGTGACTATTAAGAATAGTGCTTTAGGTTTGGACGAAATGAAAAAGATGGAACTTGACAAGTATTCAGGAGATGATACTAAAGATGAAGTTAAGTTTTTCTTGGACAGCTATTTAGCAAACGCTGCTGCTCAATCATATCCAATTACAATAGAAGTTGAATATGATAAAGGCGATGAAACTGAAAGTGATGAAGTGATGATTGAAGTTATTGATTGTGCTTTAACTCAGAACAATGCTTCACAGCAACAAAACCAGTTAGCAGACGCTTTATTAGCACAACAACTTCAACAGCAGTTACAGCAGCAAATGAACGCTCAGAAAACACAGCAAAGTGTTCCGGCAAGTACTGTTAAAACTTCATTTAGAGAAAGTAGCAGTTACACATTACTGTTGGGAGTGTTAGTGATTCTGGTATTGATTGCAATCATGCTGGCTTTTGCAGTAATAATGAAGAAGAAGTAAATTTCTTTTTTATTTTATTTTTTTCTTTATTTCTTAAATATACTTAGTTTTATAAAAAAATGTCGAAAAAAACACGAATGTTACTATTTGACTTAGACGGAACATTAATCCAGTATCCTGGAAGCAAGTTTCAGTCCACTTGGGACGCAGTTGGTACAGCAGCAAGAGTTGAGGAAGAATTCGAAGAGAACTTGTTAAAGTATTATAAACATTCTGAGCAGTGGGGTCAATGGGCAAAGGAAGATGCAGAATTGCTTAAAGGAAAAGATTTTGATGGGGTGAAAAAAAAAGTATTAGAATTAATAGTTTATTCCCCGGGCGTGGAAGAACTTTTTACAACTCTATCTGGCAAGTATCAGAAAGGAATCTTGTCTAACGGACTAGGGTTTATTGCTGATGAACTCTGTCAAAATTTTGGTTTAGACTTCTATATGGCGGACGAACTTTTAGTAAAAAATGGTCTTTTTACTGGAGAAGTTGTTGCTGGTATGCCGGAAAGAGATAAAAAGAAAGGATTAGAACTTATTTGCAATAAGTATCAAGTGTAACCACAACAAATTTGTTATGTGGGTGACCATGATAATGATATTGTTGTTTTTGAAGAAGTTGGAAAAGCGGTTGCTTTCAATCCTAAAACAGAGCAAATGAAAGAAAAAGCTCATTATGTGATTTCTGATTTCAGAGAATTGTTAGAGATTGTTAGGTGAAGTTTTATAATTCATCTCAAAAACTGTTTAGTATCGTAATTAGTTAACATTTCTTTACATTTATAAAGAACTGATTAACATTGTGCTCTG
>CAZIMI010000016.1:0-13004 GCA_964540325.1 uncultured Methanosarcinales archaeon
GAAAGTCTAATTCTGCAAGCGTTATCTTCACACCAGCGATAATTCCAAAATTACCACAGCCAGGACACCAATTTGGTATTTCTGTTCGTTGAAAGTCTTTTATTTCTGTCATTTTTGTTTTATTGTTTATTATTTTGTTACTTTATTTGTTCATTTTCTCTTTAATTTGATTATAAACATCATCAACGGTAAAAGTTCTGCCATCAAAACGTAAGATCTTATCTTTTATTTCAATTCCCGTTTTTTCTCTGATTAAGCTTGCTAATTGTGCAGAATAATTGTTTTCAACAAGGACAATGTTACTTGCTTTTCCTAAGATCATTTTAATTTTTTCTGAAAGGAAAGGAAACATATACTTAACAGGTAAGAAATTAACTTTTTTATTTTCTGAATTCAATAATTCCATTGCTTCGATTATTGCTCCATAATTACTACCCCAAGAAACTACCGTTAAATCTGCGTCTTCTGGGCCAATTAATTTTGGAGAGGGTAGTTCTTCTTTGACTTGACTTAGTTTACCCATTCTCCTTTGCATCATTTGGTTTCTTATAGTTCTATCTTCAGTAATCTCTCCTACTTCGTCATGTTCGTCCCCAGCACAAGTGTAAATCCCATTTATAGTTCCAGGAATTGTTCTCTGAGTTTCATTTTCTGCATAGCGTTTAAACAAACCATCAGAATTAAGTTTAGAAGAATCAACTTGAGTGGTAATGTTAATTCTTTTCTGATAATCAAAAGTGAAGTTCTGTTCTTCTTCATTTAAACTAAATGTTTTAGATGATTCTGTTAAGTGTTTATCAACTAAAACAATTACTGGAACTTGGTATTTCTCAGCTAAGAAGAATGCACGTTTTGTTTCGGTATAACATTCTTCAACTGTTCCAGGAGCGATAACAACTTGAGGAAAATCGCCAGTACCTGCAGATAAAACAAACTTTAAATCTCCTTGTTCAGTTTTTGTAGGCAATCCAGTACTTGGGCCGGGACGTTGACCTTCGATTATCACTAAAGGTATTTCTGCACAACCTGCTAGACCTAAAGATTCAACCATTAAAGCAAATCCTCCTCCGGAAGTAGCAGTCATTGCTCTCTTGCCAGCATAAGAACCACCAAGAGCAAAGTTTATTCCCGCAATTTCGTCCTCTGGTTGGACAATTGCTAAATCTTTATTTTTTACAGCTTCTTTTGCTAGATTATGTAAAATTCCAGAAACAGGAGTCATCGGATACTGAACATGAAATGTTAATCCTGCTTTTAGTGCTCCTTTAGAAATGGCTTTGTTTCCAGTTAAAAAATTAGGATTGTCTAAATTATCTTCATTAATTCTCTCTTCATCAATTGAAAAGGTTTTAACTTTATCAACATTATCATAACCTTCTTTTGCTGCTAACAATAATTTACTAGTTAAGCTTTCTTTACCCATGAAACGTCCTTTGATGATTTTTCTCAATATTGAATAATCAATCCCAAGAACTTTTACTAAAGCTCCTAAAAAAACTGCATTATGAATATTTTTTTCTTTTAACTTCTCTTCAATTTTTGTTAAAGGAATTTGGATTAAATTAATATTTTTTAATTGTTCAGGGTTAATTTTAACTTTATCATCATGAAGAATTATTCCATTTTCTGGAAGATTATTGTAATGTTTTTCTAATGTGGTTTGGTCTAATGCCAAAAGAAGATCAACCCTGTTAATATCTGCGTGAATCCGTTGCTTAGAAATTCTAATGGTGTGAAAATTGTGTCCTTTCTTTATCTGAGACATGTATTCTTTACTGGAAAAAACATGGTTGTTAAGTTTAATAAATAGTAAAGCGATGATGTCTGCTGCTGAAGCTATCCCCCAACCTGCTTCTCCGCCAATTCTAATTGTATAAGATTTTAAATTCATAATTCTTTATATACCTCTTCAGCTTGTTTCAAACATTCAATACTGCCAATATCAAACCAATGGTCATCAAAAACAAAACCATGTACTTCAGACGCTTTTACTAAATATTTAACTAAATCTCCGGGATTATCTGCTTTACCTTTTTCAACTGCCGTTTCTACATGTTTTAAATCTTCTTTATGAAAAACATAACAAGCAGTTGCTGCTAAAGTGCTTTTTGGTTCTGCAGGTTTTTCTTCGAAATCAACCACTTTTGATACTTGATTGCATAAAATTGCTACGCCAAATTTGTTTCTAACAATGTTTATGTCTTTTAAATCATGCAAAGCAACAACTGAATTATTTTTTTGCTGGAAATGATTGATAAAATCTTGAATTTGGAATCCAAAAAGATTGTCGCCAGCAATAACTAATAAATCATCATTAATTTCTTCCTCTTTCAAAACATAATTAATATCTCCCACTGCCCCTAAACGATCGTCATTGCTGATTGTACCATCGTTAATAATCTTGATTTCTTTAGGATAGTCAAAATGATTCAGCCAAATCCGAAAATGATCATAAAATCTGGCATTAGTTACAATCATAACTTCATTAACATTATCTGCTCTTTTTAACTTCTCTAAGATATGTTCAACAATCGGCCGGTTTGCTACTTTTAACAAAGGTTTGGGCTGATTCTCTGTTAAAGGATAAAGTCTTGTTGCGTATCCCGCCGCTAAGATTAATGCTTTCGTTTTAATCACCTGTTTTATATTTATTTTATGTTTATTTTAATTTAAGTTAGGACAAAAGAAAATCGTTTAAAAGTGTTGTGGAAGAGAGGTATTTAATAATATAAAAGGGCAAGATAAAAAAAGAAATAAAATAATTAAAAACAACAATAATCGGGTTAGAAAAATAAAATAGATAAAAATAAGGTGGACAGCTTACTGGATTTCCCACGTAATGCAGTACACTCCGGTACGGAAGCGGTCTTAATTTCTCTGTTCGAAATGGGAAGAGATGAACCCCGCCCCTATGGCCGTCCGTTAAGCTATTTCTTAAGGGTATTTATAAAGTTTTTGCTTAGTTTGGGTTGTTCAGAATAGAAATATACGCCGGGGCACGGCTCTGCACAGTTTTGGTTTAGATCATGAAGTTCGGATGTTGGTCAAAACTACGCTCTAGCAAATTGGGTTTTTACTTTTCAACTTTTTTTAGTAAGTATTCTAATTTATTCAAAAACCCTTTTACATCTACAAAATAGTTAGGATATGCTTTTTCCAAATCATCAATGTTATTTGCACTTACTAAAACCACATCAAATTCTTTTCGGTTTTCAATTTTTTCTTCACTAATCTGATACTGTTCTAAAGCCTTTTCTTGCTGCTCTTTAGTATAAGCACGGATAACTAATTGTTGACGACCAGTATCTAACTCCAATAAAAAATAATGCCCTTTTCCTTGTTTTTTCATTGATCTAATTGTTTCAATAGACTTTGCCCAACCAATCATTTTATCCAACACACATAATTCTGATTCCAATTCTTGAATCTTCTTGTATAACTCTTCCTTGGAATAAGAAACATTTGGGACTCTCGGGCGATATTCCATCATAGAAAATGCACAACTTACAAGTCTAAAAAATTCTTTCCATTTCTCCAACCCTTCACCAAATTTAATAGCCTGACCCGTGAAATTATCAACCACTTCCAAAGAGGTAGCCCAGATATGTTGTAGCTTTGACCTAATTTGTATTTCAATTAAGAGACCATTAAAAACTTCCTTTCCCTTCTTTTGACTCTTATATTTGTAAATTACATGAATTCCCCGATAACCATCTTTTTTTGGATTCGTGATATAATCATAAACCCTAACTTTCTCGTGTTTCAAATCACCCTTAAGATAATATCTGTCGTAAAATTGTTCACATAGTTTAGAATTAGACAAAACTACGCGACAGCCACCAATATCTTGCATTCTAGAGAATTTCATAGTTGGTTTCTTTCCATCATAAGACCTTCCTAATTTTCTGAGTATAGATCTAACTCTTTTAAGTCTGCCACCAGTTATTGAATTTTCATCAATTCTTTTAGATACACTTCTAAGCCTTTTTTTGAAGATATGGTTTGGATAATCATGACTAGCTCTCCAGTTATTTAGGATTAAAAAAGCTTCTTTTTTATCTTTCTTTGATACGTTCAAATCCGTTAGTATTTTCCCTGCCCAATCTACTTTAGATTTGCTATAAATGGGTTTTGTCCAACTCATAACAGAGAAGAAGATTATTGCATTATATAAAACTTCCTACTTTGGGCGGTTAAATTAGAGCTAAAATCGGCACCTTTTTGGAAAACAGGTTATTTTGGGCGGTTAATTGAACAAGAATAAGCAGGTTTTTAAGAATAATGAGTTTTGGGCATTAGATTTAAAGCTAAGAGCAGCACATTTTAGAGAGTGGTGTGGTTTTGGGCCCAGAGAGACAAATGCACAGGATTCGTTACAAAAGTGTCCTAGTTCGGGGCACGGCGCTTACTATAAGCTCCATTCCAGACAGAACCGCCTATTTCTTGATTACTATTCCATAAGCCTTTAAAAAAGGAAAAGAATCATCCCCATAAATTAAAAAGAAGGTGAATATAAAATGATTGAGACAGCGATTATTCTGGCAGGAGGACTAGGAACAAGATTGAGACCATTAACAGATAAAACCCCTAAACCATTACTGCCAATTCAAGATAAGCCAATTATCGAGCACATAATTGATAATCTTAAAAAATTTGGTGTAAAGAACATTATCCTTTCTATTGGCTATAAAGCAGAAAACATCAAAGAACATTTCAAAGACGGATCTCATTTAGGAGTAAACATTTCATATTCTATTGAAACTGAACCTTTAGGGACAGGGGGAGCGATTAAACAAGCCGCTTCGGGATTAGAAAAACCTTTCGTTTTATTGTGGGGAGATAATTTGATGGATATTGACATCAATACCATGTATAAAGATTTTCTTAGAGATGCCCCACAAGTTACCATGGCCCTAACTCCCAGAGAGGATGTAGAAAATTTTGGTGTGGCAACTCTAGAAGAAAATAAGATTGTTAGTTTTGTTGAGAAACCTAAACGTGAAGAAGCGCCATCAAACTTGATTAATGCGGGCGGGTTTATTGTTGAACCCGAATGTCTAAAAATATTACCAGAAGGAAAATCTTCTATGGAAAAAGATTGTTTTGAGAAAATTGCGCCATTAGGAGAAATTTCTGCGCATATTCATAAAGGGCAATGGTTCCCAACAGACAATTTAGATAAGTATCAACACGCTTATGATAACTTTAAGCCATTATTGTGAGGTATTAAAATGCCAATCGTAGAAAATATTGATCCAAAAGATAAGAAAGTTATTATCGCTGATGTTGATGATACGATTTGTAAAAGTTGTCAAGTGATTTCTAATGAAATGGTTTCTGAAATTGCTCGATTAGTTGGTGCAGGATACAAGTTTGCTTTCATCAGCGGAACAAAAAGTGAAAGTTTACAAAGAATGATTTCTTCAAAATTAAAAACAGAACACCATATTTTAGGAACCACGGGAACAAATTACACATTAATTAAATGTTGTGGTTCGGTTGATGTAATCTATAAGTATTCTCTTTCAGATGAAGAGAAAGAAGAGATAATTGGCGCTTTTAACAAACTAATTGAACATTATAATATTCAATCTATGACAACAAAAGAAGATCAAGTCCAAGATAGAGATTCACAAATCACACTTTCTGCTATTGGTAGGCATGCACCAACGGAAGCTAAAGCAACTTACGATTCTGATGGAAGAATAAGGTTAGAATGGATTGAATTTCTGAAAAATTATTTGGATGCGAATAAATACCATATGAAAGTTGGTGGAACAACTTCTGTAGACATTACCAAGAAAGGTTTTGATAAAGAATGGGGAATTAGAAAGTTCGCTGAACATTATGGGATTAATCATTCAGAAATTGTTTTTTTTGGAGACAAATTACATCCAGGAGGAAATGACTTTGCGGCTTCCAAAGTAGTTGATTGTATAGCTGTCAAGAACCCTGATGACACATTAAGAAAATTAAAACAATTTTTCCCTTAACTTTAAAAAGAAGCAGCGATTTCTAAACAATTATGGACCAAGAAACCTTACAAAAGTATGTTGACGCTGGTAGAATTGCATCTGAAGCGTTACATTATGGGAGATCATTAATTGTTAAAGGAGCAAAAGTAATCGAGATACTTGATAAAGTAGAAAAAAAAATTGAAGAATTAGGCGGAGAACCTGCTTTTCCGGCCCAGATCTCTTTAAACGAATTTGCAGCACATTCCTGTTCTGACTTAAATGATGAGACTGTTTTGTCTGATCAGATTGTTAAATTAGATGTTGGTGTGCATCTTGATGGATTTATTGCAGATAATGCTTTAACAGTAGATTTATCTGGCGAATACTCTGATTTAGTTAAAGCTAGTCGTGAAGCATTGAATAATGCTTTGAAAGTAATTAAGCCAGGAGTTGCTCTGAAAGAAATTGGAGGAGTAATCCATGAAACAATTACTTCTTACGGATTTGCACCAGTGAAAAATTTATCTGGGCATGGTTTAGACGAATATCAAATACATACTCGGCCTTCAGTTCCTAACTTTGATAACGGAAATGAAAATGTGCTTGAGGAAGGAGATGTAGTTGCAATTGAACCATTTGCATCTACTGGCGCAGGGATTGTACAAGAAAGTTCGCCAGCAACAGTTTTTACTTTAACTAAGGATTCTGGGGTGAGAGATCCGATTAGTCGGAAGATTCTTATTGAATTAAAAAAGAATAATGGTTTGCCTTTTGCTAAAAGATGGTTAGAAAGAAAGTTTACTACTCCTAAAACTAATTTTGCTCTGCGAATGTTAAAGAAAGCTGAATGTATTGAAGAACACCCGCCATTATTCGATCAGAACAGAGGGATGGTAAGTCAAGCAGAACATACAGTGATTGTCTTGGAAGAACCCGTTGTGACTACGTGGTATGAAGAATAAGATTAATCAATTATTTTTATTTTTGCTTTAAACATTTTTTTTTCTAATTCGGAACCGCCCTCTTCTAAACAATGTTCGTCAATCAAAATTTTAGTTTTTTTACCACCGTAAGTTCTAAGAATATAATTTCTTGCTTCATTTAGTTCTGGAAAGATTTTAGAATTTCTGGGTTCATAAATTAAATTACCTCGTTCATTAACAACGTAATCTTTTAACAGATCCCTGTACAATAAAGCAACTTGTTTAGGCATATTTAAAGTGAAAAAGTGAATTGCTTATAAGTATTTATTTAGTGGAGAGCTTATGTTTCAATTGAGGAAGAATCTTCCAAACAAATAAGGGCTAAAAACTATCGGAAAATATATAAAAAACAAGACATTTAAGAAAAATATGCAAAAAGGAAAACTATTAGAAAGAATTAGTATCAATCCTGAAGTCTGCCACGGAAAAGCTTGTATTAAAGGAACCAGGGTTATGGTTTCTGTTGTTCTGGACAATCTTGCTGAAGGGATTAACGTAGATGAAATTCTTAAAGATTATCCGACATTAACAAAAACAGATTAGAACTAAAAAGTAGTTTCTTTTTATTTTAACAGAATTCCCTAAATATTCATTGGCTGATATAACTCCTCTACTCCAATCCCACCATATTTTCTATCCAACCCCTTGGTTCTTTTAACAACCTCTGGAGAGTAAGCAATTCTAATAAATTCTTCTACAATTCTATCAGCAAGTTCTTTTTCTTCTGCAAAATTATTATTATCCATATAGAACTGGGAATAACTTAAGATTTTTAAATTTATTGTTGAATCCTTTCTTTCAACTTAGGCAATCCTTTCCAAACAAACAAAAATCCCAGAATTATAACTCCCCAGAAAGTCATCCAGTTGATTAATTGTAAAGCAAAAAGAATTAAGTTTGCAATGAGGATTGCAAGAACAAAATATCCAGTTAGTTTTAGTTTTTGTTGATTATTCATTAGAATCTCTTTATAAATATAACATTAAAACATCATCAAGTTGTTCTTTCCTCAATAATCCGTTTTCAATTGCGGTCTCTTTTACATATGCACCTAAAGTAACTTGATAAACTGCGTCTTCCAGATTGTAATCAGAAACAAAAAATTTTCCACCTAAAGAAAGAAATCTTTTAAGATAATCTAAGTGTGATAATTCTTCATCCCAATTAAAGACCAACCCTAACAAATATCTAAGAGTTCCTTCTTCCTGTAAAGAAGTTCCCCATCTTGCTTCAACTTCTTTCTTCCCCTGAACCAAAGTTCCTAAATCAGAAGCAGAATGACAAAAATCCGCCATAATTGCAGAGCCAATAGCTTCTTTAATTTGTTTATTTTCCATTCTTATTTATTTAATTTCTTTACAACTTCACTTACTTTTAGCAACTTCTGATTTCCAGTAACCATGTCTCTTAGCAGAACTTTATTTTTCTCTAATTCGTTGCCACCAATAATGATAGCATAAGGAATACCTAAAGCGTTTGCATACTGTAAGTTTTTACTCATCCCTCTACCGTTAAGATCAAAATCAGCATTAATTTTTTCATTTCTTAATTGTTCAACAATCTTTAACGATTCTTTCTGAGTATTGATTGGAATTATTAAAACTTGGGCTGTAGTTCTTTTGAATAATTTTTCTTTCTCTTTAATTGATTCTATAATCGGAACAATACCAAAAGATATTCCCACTGCAGGAACAACCCTATTACCACCCATGAAATTACCAATCATCTGATCATATCTGCCACCGCCTGCAAGAGAAGAAGTAATTTTTCCTCTCTTAAGAAAAGCTTCAAAGATTGTTCCCGTGTAGTATGCTAATCCTCTAGCTAGAGAAACATCAAACTTGGCTGATTTTATACCCATTGTTCTTAAGTAAGAAAACAATTCTTCCAATTCTTTAAGCCCTTCTATACCTTCTTCAGTTTTAATTTTCTTTTTCAGACTTGCTAAGGAAGTATTCTCTTTTACTAATTCGAAAATAGAATTGATTTGTTTCTTTTTGAATCCTTTCTGGAGCAGTTCTTCAGTAACTCCTTTTGTTCCTATTTTAGCTAATTTATCAATAGAAATTATTGCTTCTTCTTTATTCTTAATTCCAGATTGTTCTAAAATTCCGTTTAGCAATTTCCGATTATTTACTTTGATTACAGTGTCTAGTTTGAGTTTATTAAAACCAGTTTCTACAGTAGCCAGAATTTCTGCATCTGCTAACATTGATTTACTGCCAATAGTATCAACATCACATTGCCAGAATTGTCTAACTCTGCCGGCTTTAATTGGTCCGTCCCTGAAAACAACACCCATCTCATAACGTTTGAAAGGCATTTTCAATGTAGGATTCATGGCTACAAACCTACACAAAGGAACTGTTAAATCAAATCTTAATCCTAGATTTCTTTTTCCTTGATCTTTTAAGGTAAAAGTTTCTTTCAAAGCGTCTGAATCTTCGCCGGCAGCAAATTTGGCTGCTAACGTTTCGTATCTTTCGATGATTGGTGTTTCTAACGGAGCAAATCCGTACAGTTGGAACACTCCTTTCAAAGTGTCAACTACTTTATTCTTGATAATCTTCTCTTCTGGCGGGGAGTCATTAACTCCTCTTGCAGTTCGTAGTTTCATTTTCCTTATTTCTCCGTAAACTTTTATCTTTTATATATGTTTTTATAGAAAAAAAGGGCGATCGGGGGGAATTGAACCCCCAACTGAAGCTCCACAGGCTTCCATGATAACCGTTTCACTACGATCGCCAAGATTATTGAATAGAAACATATCTCTTTTAAAAAACTTTTTGTAGTTTAAACTAGCTAAATAAGAATTACCGACAATGAATACAATCAACTCGTGTATTTGCTTTCATATTAATAGGAAAGTACAACTTATATTTAAATGTTTTGTCACTAATGTGTAACTATTCAAATAGAATTAATAACATTCGGGGGGAAATGACACTCATCTTTTTCCTCTAGCTTTATTGGTTATTATTTCTAGTCCGCTGTATTCCGGACCCTTAACTTCTAACATCCAAATACCTGTTTTTCTAGCAAATTCCTTTAATTCAGGCACTATACTGTTTAGGATTTCTTTATAAAACCTGGAATCTTTAATCGAGTGTTGTTCTGTACTATATCTCATAGAAATACCCGCCCCTATTGGAAAAGCGAAATCATGAATCTCAAATTCTGGTGCTGAAAAGTTAGCTCTTGATTCTTCTAACTTTTGATCTATCTGATCTTTAAATTTTTGATATCTTATTCTTACAAAATTAAGAATGTCCTTTTCATATTTTAAAGCTTTTTGAAGATCAAAACAACGATTTTCATTCACTTCAGACTCTAAATTCAAAATATTAAAAAATCGTTTAGTAGCAGAGGCATGTTTGTAAAACTTTGTTACTTTTCTGTAAAGTCGAGTTTTTACCATTTTATATTTTCTTAGAATCAGGTTTCTAAAGGACCCACCCCTCATTAATTCTATCAATTCTGTTACTTTAAAAGCTTTATTGTTTTTAATCAGTAATTAAATAGATTATACTTTTATACCAATTCAAATAACCAGCACCTTCTGCTTCCTTACAACTCTCACTTTAACCCACTCCGCATAGCCTAAAAAGTCTCCACCTGCTTGCAAAGGAAATGGCACTTCGCTTCTAATCTCAAACTTCTTGCCTTTCAATTTCAGTAAAGGATGTTTCTCGAGATTAAATATTCCCAGAATCACGCCCCAGACCCGAGCAATTTTATTAAAAAAGACTGAATGGGTATTCATTACCGCCAAACCATAAACGTTACCATCGTCTGGTTTAACTTCTCCGGGTAAAGAACGGATCCCGTAACCATAATAAGGAATCTTAGCTAAAGTTAAATTGGAACAATTGTCTAACAATAACTTTCTTCCATTAACTTTACATTCAAAATCATAATCTGCTTTGGATCTCATTAAAGCTTTCCCGCTGGCTTTAACATAATCAAAAAAACCATGTTTAGTTCGATTCTTACTTAAACGCATCACTTCTGCATCAATACCTAAACTAAGGAAAGTAGTTTGCTTTTTACCTTTCTCCCATTCAACTTCTAAAATGTCCAAATCTATCTCGCGGAAATGAAATCTAGACCTCAAATATTCAAAACGTTTACCGCGATAAAAGTAAGAGTAATAAGCATTCCCTGCCCCAAAAGGGAAAAAACCTAAACTCTTTTTATAAAAAGGTTTGTAATCTAAAGCACTTTCAAAAGAACCATCCCCGCCAGCAATCATTACATGGGGGATTTTTTTCACCCGTTCATTGCTCCCTACAAACATATCTTTCTGATGACTGGGTAAATAATGAATTGATACTTTTCTTCTTTTAGCAAAAACTTTTAACAAACGTTTTCGATATTTATTTTTATAACCTCTAGCTCTCCTATTAGCTAAAATCATCAAATCTTCTTTCTCTATTCTTTTACCAATCTTCTTTCTTCTATACAAACCTTGCCAATAAGAAACACTATAATAAATAATTGAAAGCACGGCAAATAATACTGCCAAAAATATTGCCAGAACTGTAAATAAATTTATGAAAATTAAAAAATTGTCATTAAACCAATTTTGGTAAACAAAAAACTCTTCCAACAATAACCCTAAAACAATCGCTATCTTTGAATAAACCATTAACTGACCGTGCCATTTCTCAGCAAGATGTAAATTCTCATTAGAGGAAAGCCAACGGAAAATAGCTACCAGGAAATCTCTGAAAATAAAGAACGAAAAAATCCAAAGTGAGAAAGTATCTCTTAAAACAAAAACAAAAAGTAATCCTAAAGCTAAAACTTTATCCGCAAAGGGATCTAAAAAAGAACCAATTTTGGTTATCTCTTTTCTTTTTCTAGCCACATAACCATCAACAATATCGCTAATTATTGCTAGAATTAAAAGTATAATTGCCCATAATAAAGCCGTGGCTGTTTCTTGGTAAACCAAATAAGCAATAACAGGTAAGATTACTATTCTAAATAAAGCAATTAAGTTGGCGATGTTCATTATAAATAAAGAACAGGTAGTAAGTTAAAAAGATTTCTATAAATTGGGGTGGTCAAGTTCTTTGTGTTATCAAAAGCACTACCGCCAAAAGAGGCACATTTTTCTAATTTTAAATAAATAAATAAATTGCTCGAAACAAAGTGAAGAGACTAAAGTAAATTAGAAAAATAATAGTGCCGTGCGTAGTGCTTTTAGTTATACCCACATAACTTGACAACATCCTATAAACTACATCATTCCTGGATACCCACCGGGTGGCATCTGGGGAGCACTATCTTTCCCGCCAAGAATAACATCATCAATTCTAAGGATCATCTCTGCCACTTCTGCAGCTGATGATAAAGCCTGAGTTTTAATCTTAAGTGGTTCAATAACCCCATTTTGCCAGGAATCTATTACATTTCCAGTAAAAACATTTATTCCCGGCCATTTTTCCAGGCTGGCTTTCATTTTTGTTAGAACGTCAATCGGATCCAAACCAGCATTCTCGGCCAGAGTTCTTGGAATAATCTCAACTGCATCAGCAAAAGCCTGAACTGCTAATTGTTCCCGACCATGTAAAGTGTTGGCATACTCTCTCAAACCTTTAGCCAACTTAATCTCAGGAGCACCAGCACCGCCAACAGCTTTTCCATTTTTTAAAGTTGCAGCAATATCACCAATACCATCTGTTACAGCCCGTTTGATTTCTTCCACAACATGTTCTGTTCCACCACGAACAAGCAAAGTCATCGCTTTTGGATTCTGACATTGCTCAATAAAAACCATCTCTTCATCGCCAACTTTTTCTTCTCTTACTAAACCAGCTTGACCTAAATCTTCAACAGATAATTCTTTCAAACTGCTGACTATTTTTGCACCAGTGGCTTTTGCTAAAGATTCTAAGTCTGATTTCTTTGCCCTTCTAACCGCAAAAATTCCTGCTTTGGCTAAGAAATGTTGTGCTAAATCATCAATACCTTTTTGACAAATAACAACGTTAGCATTAACTTCTTTAATTTTATCAACCATTGCTTTAAGAGAGTTTTCTTCATTTTCTAAGAAAGC